>JAEZDL010000019.1 GCA_023418095.1 Bacteroidota bacterium | reverse complement strand
CCCGCCCCTCCACAACCGCCACCTCCTCCTCGCATAGCCCATACAGCGCATACACCATGCGATCGATCTCCTTGTCGGTGCGGTCGATCTGGGCTTGCAGCGCCTGGGCCTTTGCCTTCTGTTCGTTGAAGTAGCTCATCCACTCGGCCTCCTCGGAAAGGGTGAGGCTGATCTTCACCTTCTTCAGCTCCTTGAGGAAGGCTTTGAAGTCGAGCGAGGGCCAGTTCTCCAAATCACGCGATAGTTTTGGGAGAGCGTACTTTGACTGGATCAACTGCAGCAGGGATTGTATGAGATGGCCTTGTGCTGATGAATCTGAAATGATAGTCTTCACTTTCTCTCCCAAGGTCGTCTGCATCGCAACTGTGGGAATCTTGATTGGAAGACTCTTCAAATTGACGGTTTTGACTTGCGCGAATGCTCTCCCAACCTCGAATGTGTAAAACGAATATATCGCGTTCATCAATTTGCTATTCTCAATGGCCAGTAATGCCTCCATTGATATGATCTCATCCTTTAGAGTTTGGGAATGAGTTGAATCAAGAGCATAAGTGCCTTCGTAATCAATGCAAACGACTAATGACGAACTTGTCTGCCGGTTGATCAGTTTGGGGATGGTCTCGAAAACTGTGTTGTCCGTATTGCTCCACAATTGCTCCTTATCAAAATACACATACTCAGAGGGTTTAGCTTTATAGTACCTCTGGATATCGGCACCTCTAAGTATCGGGACATGTTTAGAGGTCAGCTTTTCCTTTGAGATATACTTCTTGTTGTCACCAGTAATGATCCCTTGGTAGAATCGAACGATATTACCGAGCTTCTTTGATCCCTCAGACGCCTTTCGAATGATTTCAATTAGCGTTGTGTTGGTCAGGAGCTTCCCTTGTAATGTTTCCCGCTCTTCCAGAAAATCAACCGCGTTGTGCTTAAGCCTGAGTGTTTGAAAGTCTTCGGCACAAGACAGCTCTTCCACCTTAGTACGTAATTTACTTATGCGTAATGGTTGCAATACTGGAATTGCGCAACCACCGATTGTGGCATCATCAAAAGGCTCATACAACAGATTTGAGATCGACAAGATGGAGCATGTTTCTAATAGGTAGTTCCGAAGATTGGAAAATGTACTGTTAAACAAAAACGTATTTGGAATTATGTATGAAATGAAACCACTAGGTGCGGCTATACCACAGCCTTTCTCGACGAACAAATTGTAGAGATTGCCTTTGTATTGGTAGGCCTTGAACTTCTCAATGAAGTAGTCTATTTCTACCTTTTCAGTACCGTCGGTTTGTTTGCCGAGTGCATTGGTGACATACGGCGGATTCCCGATCACCACATCAAAGCCGCCCTTGGCGAACACCTGCGGGAATTCCTTCTGCCAATCGAAGGCCTTTCCGCCGGCCACTGCGGGATCGCTGATCAGGCTGTTGCCGCACTTGATGTTGCCGCTGAGGTCGTTCAGTTTGCGGCCTCGCGTGGCGGTGCGCAGCCACAGGCTCAGCTTGGCGATCTCCACGCTCTCCTCGTTGATGTCCACCCCGTAGATGTTGCGCTCCAGGATGTGGTCGCCAATGTCGATGAAGCGGATGCTGTGCCCGAGCAGCTTCGCCTGCAGCTCATCCACATAGCGGTGCTCGGCGATCAGGAAATCCAGCGCCTGGTTCAGGAAGGCGCCGCTGCCACAGGCGGGATCGCAGATCGTGAGGCTCAGCAGCCATTGGCGATACACCTCCAGCTTGGTGTCCAACCCTTCGATGATCTTCTTATTGCGGCCTTTGCGCCCGCGCGCATATTCCTCTTCGATCAGCGCGAGTTCGTCCTTCTTCTCGGTACACAACCGGCCGATCGTATTCTCCACGATGTACTGCGTGATGTACTTCGGGGTGTAGAACACTCCATCCTTCTTGCGCTTGCTCTTCTTCGCATCGGCTGCGCGGCCTTCCAGCTGCGCGGTGATCGCCTCGATGTCGTTGAGGCTGTGCTCGAAGATGTGGCCGAGGATGTTCACATCCACCTCGCTGTTGAAGTCGTACTCGAAGAGATTCGCCAGGTGCTTCTCCAGCAGATCATCGCTGATGCGCACCCGGTCCAGTACTTCATCGGCCTTGAACAATCCACCGTTGTACGCGAACACCGTTAGCTGATCGCTCTTGTGGCCGGTGTTGAGGTAGCCGAAGTATTTCTGGCAGCGCTCGTACAGCGGCCGGTATTCATCCAGATCGCGCAGTTTGCGCCATTGCGCAATGATCGTTTTCAGCGTGTTCGGCTCCAGCAATTGCTTGTCCTCCGCAAAGAGGATGAACAGGAACCGATCGAGTAATTTCTGTGTCTTCTTGTACAGCAGCAGCGGATCGAGATCCGCATGGTTCTTCACCAGATCCTGCCACAAAGCGTTCTTGAAAGCACTGTAATCCTTGTAAAGATCCTTGGTGATCTTCTCCTCCTGGCTGAGGCTTTCCGCCTTCACTTTCTTCGGCAGACCCGCGAGCAGATTGTCGCGCTGCAGGCAAAGCCAGAGCACCTTGAAATCATCAAAGCCGATCGAGAACAGATCGAACTCCAGATGCTCCACCGCATTGTCGATGAAGAACCGCAGCTTTTCGAAATTGCTGGTGATCACATACACGCATTCGGTATGGTTCGCCTTGTAGTTGAAGGCCTGCGTATTGATCGTGGTAAGGTCGGTGGTGTCGGTGCCTTTTAATTCGATCACCGCGATCGCTTTCCCATTCCGCAGGATCGCGCCATCGGCCTTCTTGCTTCCCTTTTCGTTCTTGAATTCGGTTGTAAGCTCGAAGCCTGGGCTTGGGTTGAGCGTATACCCAAGGATGTTCACGAACAGATCGCGGAGAAATCCTTCCTGGTACTGCTCCTCCTTGCTGGCACGGATGTTCTCCTGCGTACCGGCATCATGGAAATGCGCCTGGAATTTCGCGTAGGCCGTGGCCATGCGCGCATTGTCCTGATGTGCGAGGTATTTGGTGAGGACGGCGGTCTGGAAGAGGGGCATGGGGGAGGCAAAGTAGATAATTCAACTCGATCGGAAAGTGCCGGAAGCGTTTTCGGGACAAGAGTCTTATATTCGGTATTCGAGCGCGGAGGAAGGTGGTGTCGGGATCTCGTAAGGCAACATTCAATTCGACACAAAATGAGGAAACTTCTTTCCGCTGGTCTTATCGCCACTTGCTGTATCGGTCCAACATACAGTTTCGGTCAGGGGACCGATTGTGCTTCAGCCACGGCGGTTACCACCAACACGATCTATCAGTTGAATTTGCCGTGGGTACCGGGAGGCTATGTTCAGGGAGATTGTCCTGCACCTAGTCTAAACATCACCAGTGCTTTTTGGTATGTGTTCACTGCCCCGTATTCCGGTCCCATGGAGATCACCGCGTGTGCACCAGGGAGCCCAGACATAGATACTCGTCTATCCGTATTCCAAGGATCCTGCGATCCTTCCTCATGTATTGGTGCCAATGATGACGCTGGTTGCGACTTTGCGGCATTGCTATCAACGGTAACCTTCAATGCTATACAGGGTGAACTTTATTTCATCCAGTGGGATGATGGGTGGTTGGGAGGAACAACTCCGAACTTCAACTGGATCATAAATACCTGTGAATCCGTAATACATGGAACTGCTTATTACGACGTGAACGCGAATAACTCCAGAGAACCAAGTGAGCCTCTCTTTAATGGTATCATGCAACGAGATGGCCAGTTTGCCGTTCAAAGTGGTAATGACCCATATTCGATGTGCAGTCCCTTCGGAGAGCATGTGGTGACGTTGGTGAACCCTCCACTTTACCACACTGTGGTCCCAGGCTCGCACACGTACACGACCACTGAAATGCAACCCACGGTAGCTGGATTGGATTTCGCCCTCCAACCGATTCCCGGAATGCTTGATGGTGTTGTTCAGATCTATGGAAATTCCCCTTGGATCGGGAACAACACTTCGGCCTGGCTGCATTACGAGAACATCGGCACAGAACCGATCGATGCTGTGCTGGAATTCCATCTGGACCCGCTGCTGGAATTTGTTTCCGCTTCTGTTACGCCATCATCAGTCGCTGGCAATACGATCACGTGGGATCTTGGAACGCTACAACCTTACCAGGAAGGCACTGTCCTGGTAACGATCTACACACCGCCCACCGTTCCATGGAATACGCAGGTCACCAATTGGGCGATCCTTGACGTGAACGGATCCGATGTGAACGGCACCAACAATTTCGATGAATGGAAACCCTGGGTGGTGGCAGCCTATGACCCCAATGACAAGCAGGTCACAACCCAGGCCCTCACACCAGATGAAGTAGTCGATCGAACCAAACTGGGTTATACGATCCGGTTCCAGAACACGGGCAACGCACCAGCAGTGAATGTGGTGATCCGTGATACGATCGATGCAAGTCTTGATCTTTCAACGTTCGAGATGATCGGATCTTCTCACAACTACGAGCTGAGCATCAATGGAACTGAATTGGTATGGCTTTTCCCGAACATCATGCTGCCAGACAGCACCACCGATCTTGATGGAAGCATTGGCACGTTCCATTACCGGATCGCCATGCGGGAAGATCTGCTTCTTGGAGATCAGGTGCAGAATGAAGCACATATCTTCTTCGACTTCGCTGACCCGATAATCACTAATACCGTGGTGACAACTGTTGCCATTTCGGAGGGCATCGATGAACCGGGATCGCAGGCGAAACTCCTGATCCATCCGGTTCCATCTGCTGGGCCGATCAATATCCGTTGGCTGGGAGCACAATTGAACGATGCCACCATTGTGATCTCTGATGGAGTCGGAAGAAAGATCGAAAGCATTGGTCCGGTACAGCTTCTAACAGCACAGGATCTTCAATTGGACCTTTCTGAACTGCCTAACGGGATCTACCTGCTCTCAATAACCGGAATGAACGCCACGGCGAATGGTCGCGTGCTGTTGCGCCGGTGAGATGAAGATCCATTACTCGATCCAATACTTTTACCGTGCCTCCTCCATCAGCGGAGCCAACTTCCCCAAAGCATACCGCGAAAACTCTTCCGCCGCTTCCGTGTGAAAATGGCTTGGATCGAGGTACATCTCATCCGGCCAGCTGCGATCGGTGGTGGAGATGTACGTGTGACCTTTAGCTTCAATGATCGGTCGCACTCGCGCTTCATGTGCGGCCACGATGGATCGCAATTCTTCAGTCTGCAGTCCGTCGCGGTAAGGAGCTTGGATGAAGATCAATCGGCAGCCTTTCGATGCGATCATCGCTGAGAGATCTTCCAATGCCTTGTACTGCTCTTCGTTCACATTGTCACGCGTGGGGATCGCGCGGCGGTTACGGTCTTCAGTGATGCGATCGGCGGGGACGTTCAACGGTGCACCGCCCCAATCGTCCAGTAAAAGATGATCGAAATGGCCGGGATCTTTTGCCCGCTCCTTGTTCCGTTCCATCTCGCGCAGGTAGAACGAAGGTTTCATCGTTTGCAGATAGCCTTCGATCGGGCTCCATCTGGTGAGGTATCGGCGGAACAAGGCGGTGTCGACCACATAATCCTCCCCCTTGATCCAATCATCCATGTTGCTCACGAGGATCACGGTCCGTGGCTTCAGCTCATCGATCAGGAGTGAAGCGATGGCGTTGGTCTGGCTGATGCGCGCGCCCCATGCACCGGTGTTCAAATAGCTGCTGTCCTTGAAATGATCCACTACGACACCAGAATTCAAATTGTTCAAGGTCATGCTGCTGCCGATCGCAAGGATGTTCACTCGGTCATCCTTCGAATATTTCCATTCGCCATCGAGCACACGTTTTACGCGGAGCAGCTGTTCATTGAGGCTCACATTGCGTGAAAGCTTGGGTGCAGGGAAATGATCGAAGTTGATCCAGACATAAGTCGCGAGCGCGGCAGAGATCAACGCGATGAACAGGAATGCATGCAGGAGGAACGAACGCATCTAGAACTGGAAGTAGATGAAGGTTTCGTTCGAATCGGGTGCGAGCAGGATGATGACCCAGCATAAGGACAAGTAGCCGATCCAACGCACCGGCCGGGGCCAGCTTCCTTCGAATTGCAGACCGTGTTGTTTCTCGCGTTGGATCCATTCCAC
>JAEZDL010000271.1 GCA_023418095.1 Bacteroidota bacterium | reverse complement strand
TCATTCAATGTGCCCATTCCTTCCGGCACTGCGGTGGAAGTGCTCCAGGTGAGGATCGATTGAACGATGAACAGACCGATCAGACCGAAGTAGATCCATCGTTTCCACGAGCTACCGTAAGTCCGCTCTTCCGTACCGCTGCTGGCGGGCTGTTCCATCGCAAGGACCAAGGTACCGGCACCACAACACGTGGAATATGACGGACATCAGGTAACGATCCCTGCGCATGGGGCTGATGGGAGATGCGATGGCAAGAAGCTTGTTCCCGATCGGGGCAAATACAATGACCATGAAATACGTGATGATGGCTGCGGTCGCTGCCTCGATGGTAGCATGCAGTAGCGGGCCGGAGGATCGGATGGAAGAGCGATCCGATCGTGATAATATCCATGAAACGCCTGAAATGTCCGGCGATCGGGACCAGATGCGTGAACCGATCGATGAAGTGAACCCACCGGAAGATGCGATCCCGTTCCAGCATGAGATCCGGAATGATTCCACGATCGCGCCGGCCGGCGATGGCAACACCAATATTGATACAAAGCTGATGGACGCCGAACGCCCTGACAACAATGATGACAGGTCTTTGAGCGCTCCCACACATACTGGGAATACCACAACAGGAACCACTGAACAGACCACAACCGGAACATCCACGACAACTACGGAAGGGACTACAACATCCGGTAACACGGTAACTACATCGGATCCAGATCAGGCAAATACGCCAACGACCGAACCTGGATCGACGACAACAGGAACGCCTGACACGATGGAAGGAATACCCGCTGAAGAAGCTGTTCCTGCCAACCCGAATTAATAGCTGTTCAGAGAAAATGAAAAAGACCTGGATCGTTCCAGGTCTTTTTCATTCAGTACAGATGAATTCATTCCTGCGGTGCTGCAGCAGGCTCGCCAGCAGGCGCAGCTTCACCGTGCTCATGGGCATGCGCTTCGCCCTTGCCATGGCAGGTTGCTCGTGCCTCAGCGGACTTGCCAGCGCAACATCCGGCAGCTTTTGGTGCCGCAGCACCTTCAGTGGATGTGGCCGCTTCACCAGTGGATGCCTTTGCATCACCGGCCTTGCTACCGCACGCAGCTTGTGCCGAAGCTGACTTTCCAGCGCAGCACCCGGCCTTTGGAGCAACCGCAGTACCTGGTTCCGCAGCCGGCGTGGACACGGATTCCGTACGGGCTTTTTTGTTCCGCTTCTTTTCTTTTACAGTTTCTTGTGCCGAAGTGGTTCCAAGGAAGGCGACCACCGCGATAAGGGTGAGGAGGATGCGCATGTGAGGGTTTGTGTTCACCAAAAATAGGGGTTTTCCCACGTGGTACGGAATGATGCTGGTCAACCACACTTCGAACTGCCGCAGCTCTTGCATTTCAGGCAGCCTTCCTCGTAGTACAGACCATCCGAATCACCACACTCGAGACACTTCCGCCCCATGGCGCTGGTGCCATCGGGAATGTATCGCTGTAATGCACGGGCCACGCTGTTCTTCCAGGTGTTCAAAGTCGCATCGTACAGGTTCAGGTTGGCGACGACATCCACCACTTGTGGCAGTGGCATTCCCTGGCGAAGCATTCCGCTGATCAGGATCGCATAGTTCCAATACTCCTTGTCGAAGCTTCGGCTCAAACCCTGGATCGTAACGCGATAATCATCTGCATCGGCGTACTCCAGATCGTAGATGTTCTTCCTGGTCCTTACGTCCTTGCGTTTCACCACCCAGCCATTCTGCACCCAACGCGGCAGTTCGAACGCTCCTTCGGCCCTCCCGGTGAAGATCTCGTACGGCTTGCCATCCAACAGGCCAACAACGGCCAGCCAAGGCTCTGTTTCGTTGTTGAAACGCAGCACATCGGCCTCCAACCTTTCCGGGCGTGGCTGCGCATGCGCGATCTGCTCCTTGTTCTTCTCTTCCTTCGCAACGAGAACACCGCTTCTCGATCCATCCCTGTACACAGTGATGCCTTTCAAGCCATGGTGCCACGCTTCCAGGTAGATCGAACCGACCTGCTCCTTGGTGGCCGTGGAAGGCAGGTTGATCGTGCTGCTGATCGAATGGGTTATGTACTTCTGTACAACGGACTGCAATCGTACCCGGCGGCTCCAATCGATCTCATTCGCAGTGGAGCCCGCATAGGGACTTTCAGCGCTATCGGACTTTCCGGTCGCTTCCATCCAATCGATCAACCTCGGGTGGTGCACGGTGAATTCCTCCCACTGATCACCCATTTCATCGGTGAACGAAGCCTTCGCTTCCGATCCGGCGGAGATCTTCCGCCTTCTCGTGTAGCCGAGCATGTACACCGGTTCGATCCCGCTGCTGGTACGGGTGAGCAGGCTCAAGGTACCCGTTGGTGCCACCGTGCTGAGACTGATGTTCCTCCGGCCATGTTCCATCATCCTCGCATGCACTTTGGGAAGTTCGGTCGCGAGCATCGAAACGAAATCGGAGGTCTTCTCGATCCTTGGATCAAAACCATGGAAAGCACCACGCTCGATCGCCAGATCGATGCTGCTATCGAACTCAGCGCGGCATTTGGTGCGCATGATATGTTCCGTGGCCTCAAGCGCAGCATCGCTGTCATACTTCAGGCCCATGGCGGCGAGCGCATCGGCAAGGCCTGTGAAACCAAGACCTGTCCTCCGGCCTTTTCGTCCGGTATCGCGCAGCAGTTCCCACGTCTCGCGCTCCACGCTCTTCACTTCCTCCGGCTCGGGATCGGAATCGATCTTTGCCAGGATCTTGTCCACGGCTTCCAATTCGAGATCCACCAGATCATCCATCAGGCGTTGCGCTTCGTACGTCACCTCGGCGAAGCGATCATGATCGAAACGGGCAGCCGGCGTAAAGGCATTGTCCACGAAACTGTACAGGTTGATCGCGATCAACCGGCAGCTATCCCCACCTTGCATGGCTATCTCACTGCATGGGTTCGTGCTTTCGTTCCTGAAGCCAGGGTAGACCGAAGACGTGGAATAATGATGCTGGCGATCCCATAGGATGATGCCGGGTTCCGCGGTCTTATGCGCACACCCGATCAACGTGTCCCACAGCTCGCGTGCGTTCACATTTCGGGTGATCGAAGGCTCCTTCGCATCGATCGGCCAGCGCAGCGTGAACTGCTGATCATGCTCCACCGCACGCAGGAATTCATCACTTACCCGTACGCTCACATTCGCCCCGGTCACCTTCGAAAGGTCCTGCTTGATCAGTATGAAATGCTCGATATCCGGATGAGCGATATCCATCGTAAGCATAAGCGCACCGCGACGACCTTTCTGCGCCACTTCACGCGTGGTATTGCTGAAGCGATCCATGAAGGAGACCGCACCGGTGCTGCTCCTGGCCGCATTGCTCACTGCTGCACCGGCAGGCCGCAAGGTGCTCAGATCGAAGCCCACTCCGCACCTCCGCTTGAAGAGCTGCGCCAGCTGCTGATCATTGCGGAAGATCCCTGCATACGAATCGAAGGGAGCGGGCAGCACGACGCAATTGCTGAGCGAAGCGAGCCTGAACGGATCGCCCAGCGAGGCCATCACACTACCCTGCGGAACGATATCTCGAAAACCGTCGAACAGATCGAAGATCCGATCCTCATCAAGCAGTTTCCGCTCGCGGCCATATGCTGAAAGAAGCGATCTCTTCTCATCGGGGATCGGCCGGTACGATCTTTCGATCCGGGCGAATTCACGGGCCATGCGCAGATGCATGTCGGCCGGACTTTTCTCGATCAGATCACCTTCGGAATTGCGAAGCGCGTATTTGTTGAGCCAGGTGGTGGCTGCCAGATCATCTCCCTTGAAGTAGGAAAGCGCGTTGGCCAGCACTTCCTCATTGGTGTATGTCGCGGTCTTCAGCGGAACGGGAACGGGCATGTAGGGTTCGGTTGCGGTAAGAGGCATGGGCGTTGGATTGAAGATCCAAAACTGCCCCGGTGGAAAAACCTATTTCATGATATGCGTCATATTAAACGGGCGATCATCAACATGGTTTTCAACCGATGGTAAAAGTTACGAAAGATCCCATGAAGATCGTTGATAAGGGCCAAGGAAAAAGGCGCCCGTTCGGACGCCTTCGATCCCATGGCGATCGATGAAATGAACGGTCACTGTGGCGGTAGAAGCACCTTGTCGATCACCACTACCAATCCATTGCTGGCTTCCGCCGTGCCAAGCACCCTGGCATCGTTGATCATCACCGTACCATCATCCATCTTCTTGAACTCCACGTTCTGGCCGTTGGCCATGCCGACCTTTCGGCCATTGCCCATCTTGTCCGGCTGCATCACACCCAAGGCTACATGGTACTCCAGTATATTCTCAAGGGTCGCCTTGTTCTCCGGCTTCAGCAAATTGTCCAATGTTCCTTCTGGAAGCGCGTTGAACGCCGCATCGGTGGGAGCATAGACGGTGAATGGTCCAGTATTGGAAAGTACATCCTCGTACTTCACATGCTGCACCGCGGCCACCAGCGTCTTATGGTCGGGTGATCCCACCGCCACACCCACTACGGTAGGTTCGCTCTTGTCATCAACCACGGCACTCTGGCCGGCACGGGGGGTGGTTCCGGTGGTGTTCGTGGTGCCGGTCGCGTTCTCACCTTCTTGTGCACCACAGGCAAAAAGGAGCGGCAGCGCCACAATGATCGCGGCCGGTCTGGAAATTCTCGGGAGTTTCATGGATGGGGGTTTACTGGAACAAATCTTATTCAGGCCGAGGGATGAAATTATGACACGGGTCAGCCGACCGGATGATGTTGCTCATGAAAAAGCAAGATCCGCTATAGATCCTTGCGGCGAAAAACCCTGAATGCCATCAACAGCGGTACAATGATCCAAAGAGAAAGGATCAATCCGGCAACAGCCATTCCACCGGCGCTGCCGAAAAAATTCTTGTAGATCGCGCCACTGTATCCCATCATTGCGGCGAGATCGATCTGCAGCATCACCAGTATGCGCGCAAGATCCACCGGGTTGAGGCCAGCGAAAGGCACCACGAACGGTTCGATCGGATGATCGCTCAAGGCGAACATCGACCACATCAATACCGCATCGAACACAAGGATGAAGAGCAACCACATGCCCAGCGCGACACCCACCCCGCGCGCTTTTTCCCGCTGCTTCAATGCGATGGATACACCGAGCGCGGTGAACACGAGCACCAATGCACTGCCTGAAACGGACAGGATCAATGCCGGCAACCCTGGAGCGTTCACAAGCAATGGAAGGCCGAGCCCAATGGATTGTGCGATGAGCAATGCCACGGAAAGGGCAAGCACCTGGCCGCCCAGGATGGATCGGCGCGCGATCGGTTGCACCGCGAGCAGTTGCGTGAATTCCAAAGTATCGTACATGTAGACCACTGTGAAGATCATGGCAATGAGCGGCACCAGCGCCATTACGATCTGCACCAAACTGAGCAAGGCCTTCGTTGGATCGCCTTCCAGTATGAAGAGACCCTGGGCAAGCACCAGCATCAATGCGGCATACCCAAGCACGAATTTGTTCCGTGCCAGGTCGATCAGTGTGTATTTGAACACCTTTCCCATGCTATCGATCCCTTCCCTGCAGCACGTTCTGCCTGTTCAACATATCGGGGATCGCCTGTGCGAGCCTCGTTCTTCCAGTCACGTCCAGTATCTCGGCCATGGAAAGCAGGAAACGCAGATGGCCATCTTCGAGATAAGCCACCCGATCGGCGAGAGATTCCACTTCTTCCATCAGATGCGATGTGATCAGCACAGTGCCCCCGCCATCCCTCATATCGGAGGCTTTCTGTAACACCTTTTGCGCCGAGACCGGATCAAGGCCTGCGGTGGGTTCATCCATCACCAGGATCTGTGGCCGCGCCCTGAATGCAAGCACAGCGCTCACTTTCTGCCTTGTTCCTCCGGAAAGGTTGCCGAGCTGTTTCTCATATTGAGGCCGGAGCCCAAGCTCATCGCTCAGACCGTCCTCCGCATCGCCTTCCTTCAACCCGCGTATATCGCCCATCATCTCCAGCAATTGCCCCACCGTGAGCGATGGCGGGAACTGCGAGATCTGCGGCATGTAACCGATCTTCTCACGGTAGGCGGGATCCTCACCGATCACCTTGCCGTTCACCGTGATCGAACCTTCAGCGGGCTTTACCAGACCGAGCAGGCATTTGATCAGGGTGGTCTTACCGCTGGCGTTGGGGCCGATCAGCATCACCACCTCGCCCGCCCTGAATTCCGCGGAAACCTCGCGCAACGCCCAGAGCCGGCCATATCGCTTGCTAACCTTGTTGAATACGATCCGCGGATCAGCCATGATGTGGATCGGGCGTCGAAAAGCATACCGGTATTGACGAGCGATCACATCGGATCGATGCCGATCGAACGGAATATTCCCTGCGCTTTTCTGGTGGACGCATCAAGGGTCTGTCATCCTTCAATGATGCCGGGGAAAGCGAAGGGATGAGCCGCTCCGCACGATCGAGCAGTGAAACGAACAAACTGCGCGAGAAAACCATCGCATACGGTTGCTTCTCCACCAGGAGCGTGAAGAACCCGAGCGGCCGGTGCGGCACATCGCCATACCCGTCCCGATCAATGTCGTAACCGGAGTAACGATCCCAATAGTTCCCCTCCATCACATTGTCCTGTATGTTGCCATTGGTGCTCAGATCGAAGGTGTTCCCACTGAAGGTGTTCCCTTTGAACGTACAATCGTACGCGTTGGCGAAAAGGCGCAGGGCATACCCGTTGCGCAGGAATTGATTGTCCTGTACGTTGATGCGATTGCAACCATCCACCATGATGCCGGTGGTGTTATCGGAAAAAACGTTCCCCACGATCTCACCATCGTTGATCTCCTTCAGCAGCAGCCCATAGGCACTCGCCCCGCGGTTGGTGAGGAAACGATTGTGCTTCATGATGATGTTGTGTGAGAACATCACCGCAACACCAGCGCCGTTCATTTCAAAAAGATTGTCGGTGTAGCTGTTGCGGTGGCTGAACATGAAGTGCAATCCGTAACGGTTGCAGTTGCGCGTATGATTGTCATTGATGCGTGAGTCGGTGACGAATTCGAAGTAGATACCGTCACGATGCCATTCCACGAAATTGTTCCGGATCGTGGCCTCCGAACATTTCCAAAGATGGATCCCGTTGGCAGTGATATCCTCCGTGCCTTCCTTGCCGATTATCCTGTTGCGTTCCACGATCGCCCCTTTCGATCCGCTGAGATAGATCGCGAAGAAACATTCGTCCAGGAAATTCTCCGTGATCACCGTGCGCCTGCAATTCTTCACCTTGATGCCCGCGTTATCCTCGATCGAACTGATGCGTGAACCACGGATCGTAATGCCATGTATGGTCACATCATCGGCCACCACTTCGAGCACCTCACCCACGCCCTTCCCATCGATCACCGCATCCTTCCCCCCGATCAGGGCGATCGGCCTATCGAGCACGATGCTTCCTTCTGAGATGGTGCCGTTGATGATGATCGTATCCCCGGCTGCTACTCTCCCCAAAAGGGCTTTCAACGTACCGTCGTTCCCTGCGGTGAAGTTCCATGTGCTGCCATGTGCGCTGGCGATCGACAGGATCAACAATACCAGGGATACACTTGTTTTTGCTGCCACCTTCGCCACGATCCGTTATTTCACTGCTTCGCGCGCTCCCGCCCAATCCAGCGGCGTGCCACCTTCGGTAGTGGCTTGTTCGCGTGCCTCAGCGGTGGCGAAGGCGGCAACATCGCCGCGCATCGGGCTGCGGAATGCCGGGCCATGCAGGTAGAACGCACTTGTGGCATCGATGAGATAGCCAGGTCTGGAATGATCACATACGTACCATCCGGCCACCTGGTCCACTGCCACGGTGCCTTCGTTCACGAATTGCACCATGCATGAAACATCGTCGAAGACGTATTGACGACCTTTCTGTGTGGTGATCACCGCCCCGAACTGGCGATCCACCACGTTCATGCGACAGTGCGCACATTCGGCCTTTCCGAATTCGATCGAAGGTTCAGCCTGGCCACACGAGATGAGCGTGCTGGCGAGAAGCACCAGGAGCGGTAGGATGGATCTGAGACAGAAGTTCATGTCACGTCGCAACTTTTTTGTTGAAGCGGAACTCATAGACGAAAAGGCCGATCAATACGGCCATCACCGCGAAGAGGATCCAACCACCCGTATCGGGCGTGCTCCATGCATCGAAGTTAAGCAACTGCTTATGGCCGATCAGCGGTGGCTGGTAGGCCATGCCCTCCACCTTGATCGCGGCGCGCGGATCCAGGTTGTGCCCATAGTTGTAGCCCCACTTGTACATATCATAGAGCGCCCATAGGCCGAAGGCCGAAAGAGAGAGGATGTAGATCAGCAGGCCTGCCACCCTTCCCCAGAGCGCCACGAGCAGACCCAACCCGGCAAGTATCATCACAAGCACCGGCAGGTACTTGAATTCCGGGAACATCTCATCCTTGATCACCTCCATGCCGATGTAGTGGTTCAATCCATTGATCTTCTCAACATCACCGGCGAAATGATCGATATAGATCTGCATGAACAAGCCTTCCGGATACTGCGGAGCCCTCAGATCGATGCGCCACACGGGCACGGAGAGCATGAGCAGAAGTGAAAGTGCTGCAAGTGCGATCATTATTCTCGAGAACGGTCTCATCATCTTCGAACTGCTTTCGTTTCTGGTAAGAGCCATCACGGCCCCTGAATTCTCAGGAGCCGTGATGTTCAGAGGTATGTCCATCACCGCTATAACTCAGCGTCCACGCTCACGGTGGTCGCGCTCAGCGGAATGTTACTGTTCTTCGGGCTTACCCTCGCATATCCCTGCATTTCCTGGTGCAGTGCGGAACAGAAGTCCGTGCAGTAGAAGGGCACCACACCTACCTTGGTGGGTATCCATTTCAGCGTGGCCGTTTCACCCGGCATGATCAAAAGTTCCGCATTGGTGGCGCCCTTGATCGCGAAACCATGGGGTACGTCCCAATCCTGTTCCAGGTTGGTCACATGGAAGAACACGGTATCACCCAGCTGTATCCCTTCGATGTTATCGGGTGCGAAGTGGCTCCGGATCGTGGTCATCTTCACGTGCACCGCGTTGCCCTTGCGCTCCACACCGGTTTGCGCTTCACCCTTGGCCGCGTAGGGATGGCCGTTCTCTTCCATACGGTAGAAGCGCACCTCACGCGGTTTAACGATATCGGCGGGAATGGCCTGTGCATAGTGCGGTTCTCCCGTGGTGGGGAAATCGAGGAGCAGTTCCATCTTGTCGCCATCAATGCTGTAGAGCTGTGCGGACTGTGTCAATTCAGGTCCTGTAGGCAGGTAGCGGTCCTTGGTGATCTTGTTGTATGCCACCACATATTTGCCCCATGGCTTCGAGCTGTTCCCGCCCGGTACCATCAGGTGACCGATGCTGTAGTAGGTAGGCACGCGATCGAGCACCTCAAGGCTTTCAACGTTCCACTTCACGATCTCGCTGCTCACGAAGAAACTGGTGTAGGCATTGCCCCTGTCATCGAACTCGGTGTGCAATGGTCCGAGGCCTGGCTTCTTCACTTCGCCATGGAGCACGCTCTCATACTTCAGCACCGGGATCCCGGCATAATCACCCTCGAAATCCTTGTTCTGGATGGCGGCCTGGATCTTTTCGAAGGAGAACACTGGAAGTAGCGCGGCGAGCTTTCCACTGCCCACGACATAGCGGCCGGTGGGATCCACGTCACAACCGTGCGGACTCTTCGGGCACGGCATGAAGTACAACAGGCCGGGGTGTTCAGCCGGATCGAGCTGAAGCACATCCTCATACACAGTGGTCTCCGTCATATGCGTATGGTGGTTCCACCAGTTGGAGTGATGTTTCCCCGGAACGCGCTTCCCTTTGCCTTCCGCAGCAAGTTGCTCCGCCATCTTCCAGTTGATCGCCATGATGAAATCCTTGTCGCGCTGGCTGGCGTTCACTTCCAACAGACTGTACGCCTGTTCGGTGTTGTAGCAGCTCAGGAAGAACCAGCCATCGCTTGGGCCTTTGCCGGCACGCGCCAGATCGAAGTTGATGCCCGGGGTCTTGATCTGGAAGGCGATGCTCATCTTCCCGGTCTCCCGTTCAGGCTTGATGAACGAAACGGTTCCTTTGAAGTTCTCCTTGTAGGTGCTGATCGGCACATCACGGGAGGCATCATCGCCCATGGGAACGCTGAAGCGTGTTCCGGCGATCACATATTCCGTGTTCGGTGTACCGAACGGAGAACTGTGATTGCCCGCGCTATTGGGGATCTCGATGATGCTGTGGGTACGGAAAGTGCCCAGGTCGATCAACGCGATCCGTGGCGTGTTGTTGCCATTGATGAAACACCACTGGCCATCGGGAATACCGTTGGTCTGCGAAAGTTCCGGGTGGTGGCTGTCGTCCCATGGAACGAATCCATGTGTAGTGGAAAGCATGCCCTGTGTCTCCTCACTGTAGCCATAGCCACTTTCAGGATCGACAGAGAAAACGGGGACCTCGCGCAGCAGACGGCCGCTGGGCAGACCATATACGGCCAGCTGGCCGCTGAAGCCACCGCTCACAAGATTGTAGAATTCATCATGCGTACCCGGCGGTACATATACCCGTGAGGCCGCATCGCCGGTCACGGCCGTTTTCGTGGTCCCCGGCCTGCATCCCGGCAGGCTGTTCATCATCAGGAACAGACCAGCCCCGATGACCAGGGAAGATCCGGTATATACCAGTGTTCTTTTCATCTTTCGTTCAGTGGGTGTTCGTTCGTGCTAGAGCGTTCGCATGAACTCCAGCACCTGTCTTCCTTCGTCTTTACTGAGACCCTGGTTCGGCATGCGAACAAGGCATTCCTCCAACGCCGCCTGGGCTTCGGGATCGGTGGCGAGCATCACATCAATGTTGAGGATCATGTTCATGATCCATTCAGGTTTACGCTTTTCCGTGATCTTTTCCCAACCTGGACCAACAATGCGGTTGGGTCCTGTGCTGTGGCAGGCCTGGCACTTCATATCGTAGATCGCCTTACCCTTCTCCACCATCCCCTGATCGATGTCGCCGAGCTGGATATCCGACGCCTTGATCATGTTGTCATCACTCTTCTTCCCTTCTTCTGAAGCTGCTGGTGCACCGCCCCCACCAGGTGGGTTCGTCTTGCCCTGTTCCGTGTTCTGATCCCCGCCACAAGCTGTGAAGGCGAATAAGGTCACCAAGCCTACTGCTCCAATAATGTTCTTTCCCATGATCCAACTATTTTTCATTTATCGTGTGGCAAAAGTGCCGCCATAAAACTAGCGCAAGAATGACCGATATCATATTTCGGGATGATACTTGCTAGGTTTACCCCGCATAGAGAGGCTGTCACGGAAAGAGATGAAGGATGAAGGTCTTGCCAGGCAATGGTTCCTCATAGCATTGGGCGATCTGTTGCTCGCTGCGCTGATCGGTGTGGTGCTTCGTGCCGTCTTCGTGTGGGAGTTGCCTTTCGTTCACTTCCGCCCGTGGCTGCATGGCCATTCACATACGGCGCTGCTCGGCTGGTTGTTCATTGGCGTTATGGTGGTGTTCTTCCACGATGGCGGTACGCGAACGCTCACCAGGACGGTCCGTTCGATCCTGATAGGTCTTCAGATCGCGGTGATCACCATGTTCTTCTCATTTCCGGTACAGGGCTACGGCGCTGTCTCCATCACGGCTTCATCCGTGCACATGCTGCTGGCATATTGGTCCATGTTCATTCTTTGGAGGACAAGCTCTGCATGGCCGGCCGATGGCAGCCGCATGTTCACGCGCGCCGCGATCATCATGTTCGTGCTCTCCACGCTCGGGATCTGGGCGATCGGCCCGATCATCGCCACAGGTAACCAGGGCCATGAGATCTACTATTGGTCGGTGCAGTTCTTCCTTCACTTCCAGTTCAACGGCTGGTTCTGGTTCGCCGCGATCGCATTGGGCATACGCTGGGCCGAAAGGAACGCCATCGGTCTTCGTTTCGATCGCCTTACGTTCCGGCTCTGGGTGATCTCGGCCATTTTCACCTACGCCCTTGCGATCGCCTGGAGTGAACCTCATCCATTGGTCTTCGCCACGATCTCCATTGCCGTGGTGCTTCAGACCTGGGCGGCTGTGCGCACACTTTTCATCCTGAACGAGCTGAAGGAACGCATGCATCAGCGTTTCCCGAAATGGGCTCAGGTGCTCGTAGCGATCGCGCTTGTTTCAATGGGCCTGAAGGTCCTTACGCAGGCCGCCGTGGCAATACCTGCGATCGCCGTTGTGGGTTTCACACTGCGCCATTACGTGATCGGTTTCATCCACCTGAACACGCTTGCGATAATGACATGCCTTTTGCTTGCATATGCGATGCTGCAACAATGGCTGATCATGAACAGGACCACACGGATCGGACTGGTGCTGCTTGTTGCAGGCATCATCGGATCGGAGTTCCTTCTGTTCCTGCAAGGCACCTTCTTTTGGGCCGGCCTCGGCACCATCACCGGGCATTATGTGCATCTGCTCATCGCATCGTTGCTGATGCCGATCGGGGTGGCCGCGATCCTTATCGGGAACCGGGACGGGTTGTTGCGATCGGCTGCGAGAGCGACCGTGGAATGAAGAACGTCCGGGCGAACTGCCCGGACGTTCCCTAGAACTTGATATGATGCAGATCAGTGCTCCTCCTCGTGCGGATCGAGCGGCACGGTCTGCGGGATGAAATCCTCCTCCTTTCCCGGCTTGCTATAATCATATGGCCAGCGATATACCACCGGCAATGGCCCGGGCCAGTTGCCGTGGATGTGTTCCACGGGGGTCGTCCATTCGAGCGTAGTCCCACGCCAGGGGTTCTGTGTTGCGCGTGGGCCGCGCATGGCACTGTAGAAGAAATTGTAGGTGAAGATCACCTGGGCCAGACCACCGATCACCGCGAAAATGGTGATCACCACGTTCAGGTCCATCACACCATCGAACATGGGGAACTCGCTGTAGCTGTAGTACCGGCGGGGCGCTCCGGCGAGACCAACGAAGTGCATGGGGAGGAATACCCCGAAGGCACAGATGAACGTGACCCAGAAGTGGGCATAACCCATCTTCGTGTTCATCATGCGGCCGAACAGTTTCGGGAACCAGTGATAGATGCCGCCGAACATGCCGAAGATCGCGCTCATCCCCATCACCATGTGGAAGTGGGCCACCACGAAGTAAGTATCGTGCACGTTGATATCAAGCGTGCTATCCGCAAGGATGATCCCGGTAAGACCGCCTGCGATGAACGTGGCCACGAAACCGATGCAGAACAACATGCCCGGAGTGAACACGATGTTGCCGCGCCAGATGGTGGTTATGTAGTTGAACACCTTCACTGCGGAAGGGATGGCGATGAGCAGTGTGGTGAACACGAATACACTGCCCAGGAAGGGGTTCATGCCGGTAACGAACATGTGGTGCGCCCATACGATGAAGCTGAGGAACGCGATCGCGAGCAGCGATCCGATCATCGCGCGGTAACCAAAGATCGGTTTGCGTGCGTTGGTGGAGATGATCTCGGAGGTGATCCCGAAAGCAGGAAGGATTACGATGTATACCTCAGGGTGCCCAAGGAACCAGAACAGGTGCTGGAACAGGATCGGGCTGCCACCCATGTGCTCCAGTGCTTCGCCGGCCACGTGGATCTCGCTCAGATAGAAGCTCGTTCCCATGGATCGGTCCATGAGAAGGAGCAACGCAGCGCTGAGAAGCACCGGGAAACTAAGGATGCCGACCACTGCGGTAAGGAAAAGAGCCCAGACCGTCAAAGGCAATCGGGTCATCTTCATGCCCTTGGTGCGCAGGTTAAGGATCGTGGTCACATAGTTGAGGCCACCGATCAACGAACTGGCGATGAAGAACACCATGCTCACCAACCAGAAGGTCATTCCAGTGCCCGATCCGGGAATGGCTTGGGGAAGCGCGCTCAATGGCGGATACACGGTCCATCCACCGGAAGCGGGCCCGCTTTCCAGGAAGAGCGAAGCCAACATGATCACGCAGCTCACGAAAAAGAACCAGTACGAAAGCATGTTCAGGAAACCGCTCGCCATATCGCGTGCCCCGATCTGCAAGGGGATCAACAGGTTGGCGAATGTACCCGAGAGGCCACCGGTAAGTACGAAGAACACCATGATGGTGCCGTGGATGGTGACCAGCGCGAGGTACATGTTGGGATCGAGCACGCCGCCCGGGGCCCACTTGTCGCCAAGGAAGAAATTCGTGAAGGCGAAGCCTTCACCCGGCCAGGCCAGTTGCAGGCGGAAGATGATCGACATGATCATGGCCACCCAGGCCATGAAGATGGCGGTGATCAGGAATTGCTTCCCGATCATCTTATGGTCTTGCGAGAAGATGTACTTGGATACGAAGCTCTCCTCGTGATGATGGTGCGCTACATGCGCGTGTTCGTGTTGTGCCGTGATCACACCCATGATCTTGATCTGTTCAATTCACCACCGCTGCAGTGGCAGCTTCCGCGCCCTGTTGCTGCGGTAGTTCCATATTCCCTGTTCCCTCCTGCTCCGGCGCGCTCTCCGCTCCTTCGAACGGCTTGGCCATCTGTTCCGCGTACCACTTGTCGTACTCGCCCTGCTCCATCACGATCAGCGGCATCTGCATGTTGTAATGTGATGCCCCGCAGATCTTGTTGCACAGGAGTATGAAATCGAACGCATCGTTCTTCGTCACATGCGTACGCATGCTGTCCGTTGTGATCGAAGGTGTGAACTTGAACATGGTGGTCATGCCAGGTACCGCGTTCATCTGCACCCGCATATGCGGCAGGTAAACGCTGTGTATCACATCACGCGAGCGGATCAACATGACGGCTTCCTTGTGCACGGGAAGGGCGAAATCCTTCGTGACGATATCATCAAGGCCACCCATGTAGGCGCTGGCATCTCCCTTTTCCCTGATGTCCTGCTCCATCATCGTGCGCAGGTTGATGATCCGTTGCTGCATACGCCTGAGCGACTCCATCTGGCCGATCAGCTCCGCCCTTTTTTCATCCGGGAGGATCGCCGATGCGATCAGGCTGTCGTGCTCAGCGACGGCCAGATCAAGTTCCTTCAACCGTGTTACGATGCTCTTGGGTGTCACGATCCCGAGCGGATTGTCCGCGTTTATCAGCCGGTAATCCGTTGCACCCAACATATTATCCCTGCCGGGATAACGTACCGTCCAGTCGAACTGCTTTCCGTATACTTCCACCTGGACCGCTTCGGGTGAAGGTGGGCTGGTGATCTTGTTCCAAGAGGTAAGACCAAGGATGATGATCACGGCCAGCACCGCTGCGGGGGCAACCGTCCAGGCCAGTTCGAGCTTGTTGTTGTGCGGTTGCCAGTAAGCCCGCCGCGCCTTGTTGAACACATACTTGCCCGAGAAATAGAACAGCAGGATATTGGTGAAGAAGAATACCGCCAGCAGAATGTACCAGTTCAGGTCCATCAGGTAATCCACTTCCACACCGTGAACGCTGGCGGATACCGGCAGCATGCGGTTCTTATAATGGATGATCAGCCACAGGAAGGATGCGAAGTACACGAACGGAAAGATCCACATCAACGCTGCGTTGAAGCGATTGTCGCCCGCGGAGATGTCCTCTTCACGTTTTCCGCGAAGGCGGCTGGTGAGTTCGTACACTCTTACCAGTTGTACGATCGCGAAGATCCCCAGAAGGATCACGAGCACTATCAACAACTTCATCATCGTTCGCGCGAAATATTAGCCTCCGCGGTTTTGGTGGTCCTTGATCCGATCGGCCGTAAAATGAACGCCAGGCTGCGGCGATCGGCGATCGGGCCGGCCAGGGTGATCGCACCGGCCGCAAAGATCGCCATCATTGTTACAAGTAGCGTCATTTCCCGATCATATATGGTGATGGATGCTCTCCTCCAGGAACGGATGGTTCACTGGCGTGAGCGGTGCCTTTGTGAGGGTGGTGAGCACGGTGTACATGAAACCTCCGAGGAAGAGGGTGAACATGCCCGCTTCAAGAAGCCCGACACCATGGAAATCATGACCTACCGAGCCAGGCATCACCATCATCAAGGTATCCAGCCAGTGGCCGATGATGATGATCGCGCCCACCAGGATCAGGAAGCGTGGGTTCCGTTTCGCATCACGGCTCATCAAAAGCACCATCGGTACGGCGAAGTTGATCCCGAAGATCGTCCACAAAAGCCCTGGATAGTTGTTGATGCGCGTGGTGAAGTAGGTCACCTCCTCTGGTATGTTGCTGTACCAGATGAGCATGAACTGGCTGAACCAGAGGTACGACCAAAGGAAGCTTACCGCGAATACCCACTTGCCCATGTCGTGCACGTGGCTGTTGTTGAGCTGGGGCAGGTAGCCCTTGCGCTTGAGATAAAGCACCAGGATAAGGGCGATCACCATGGCGCTCACCCACATGCCGCTGAACACGTACCAGCCGAACAGCGTGCTGAACCAGTGCGTATCGATGCTCATTATCCAATCCCACGAGAGCGTGCTGCTGAACACCGCGAAGAACACCAGGAACAGTGCGCTCCGCCGGTATAGTAGCAGATGGCGGCGCACCAGAGGCTCACCGGTCAAATGGTCCATCTCCAGGCTCTGCTTGCGGAACCAGTTCGCGAAGAACAGGAACACTCCAAGGTAGACCAGGGTGCGAAGCCAGAAGAACGGCTGGTTCAGGTAGGCTCTTTTTCCGGCGATGATCGGATCGTAATACCGGTTCTTCACGGCTCCATCCACCGATCCGCTTTCCGCAGGCTCACCTGTTGCTTCGATCACATACTCGTGGTAGAGGTCGCCATCCATCCAGTGATAGATGTGGTGAAGGTGGAAGGACCCGGCCAGCAGCACGACCACAAGGATGATAGCGCCGATCGGCAGGTAGCCGATGATGCCTTCATACACCCTTTTCACCAGCACGGTCCATGCGGTCTCCGTGGCGTTCTGCAATGCGTAGAAGAACAGTGTACCCAGGCCGATCCCCAGGAAGAAGAACGCATTCACCAACAGGTTCGCCCAGGAGCGTTGGTGGTGCGGCGAAGGATCGGAAAAGATGCCGATCAAGGTGGCCAGCGCACCAAGCACGATCAACGCCATGCTGATGCTCCGGGCCCGTTTGCTGAAAGTGAAATTCATTGCGGCTTCGCGTTATCTTCTTTGATCACATTGTGCCCTGCTGGGTATTCCCTGCTGCAGTGGTATCCGCCCCAGCAGCGGTTCCCCCTGTTGCTGCACCCGCCTGCGCGGTATCCGCAGGTGCTGCAGCACCACCACCCAGTTTGGCTCCGTTGGGCAGCTTTTGATCGGCCTGCAGATACTTCACGTACTGCACCACCAACCAGCGCTCTTCCTTGTTGAGCAGTGGCGCATGCGGCCCCATCATCCCCTTGCCGTAGGTGATGGTATGGAACATCTTTCCTTCGGGAAGCTCCTTCAATGCACCATTGTATGGGAGCGGCGGTGGATGACCGCCCTTGGTGACCACTGCACCATCGCCCTGCCCGGTGGCCCCGTGGCACTGCTGGCAGAATTTGTCATAGATCACCTTCCCTTGCGAGACCGTGGCCTCCGTCATCGGGATCGGGCTGCGTAACCCAACTCCTGCAGCTTCATATCCCTCGTTGGAATTGGGATAAGCGTAAGGCATGTTGAAACGGGCCTTCGATGTATCCAGCGAGAACGGGATCGTACCTTCGGCCGGTACACGCGCACTCGGCCGCATGCGCTGCTCAAAAGCGACCTCTTCGGTGTAATGGTACGGATCCTGTCCGTAATCCACATAGGCTTCGATCGCCGGGCTGCGGTACATGTCCGGCATGTATTCCAGCCCCGGCGAATCCTTGTCGCCTGCGCAACCGGCCAGCAGCAGCACCAGAAGAACTGAACCTGCCTGGATCGGAAATAAGCCTGGGTCCTTCATGATCGCTCTCAATACTGCCGCTCGTTTATTTCGAACACGCTCGTACCGCGAAGCATCTCGGTGATCTGCTCGGTGGTATGGCCGTGGTTCTCGTTGGTACGCACTTCAATGATGAACTTGTCATCGGTGCTGCGCGGATCGGGATTGCGTGCCGGCATGCCGGGCAGTGTCTTGTTGCGGATCAGGTAGGTGATCGCCATGCCGTGCGCAGCGCATAGGACCGTGAATTCGAACATGACCGGTATGAAGGCCGGAACGTTCTGGTAGAAGCTGAAACTTGGCTTGCCACCGATGTTCATCGGCCAATCGTAGATCATGAAATAATAGATGCCCACGGCTGCCAGGCTGAGCCCGAAAAGCCCGAACATGAACGCTACGATCCCCAGTCTTGTGCGCTTCACCCCGATGATCGGATCGATGCCGTGCACCGGGAAGGGCGAGAACACGTCCTTCACCCTTACCCCGTTGGAGATGAGCTTGCGCGCACCGTCCTTCAACAGTTCTGGATCCTCGTATACCGCGTAGATGACCTTGTTATGCATGTTCAGGTCAGTGGTGATGATGTTGTGCAGCTTCACGCTTGTAGCTCTCGCCGCTGATCTTCAGGATCGATTTCACTTCGTTGAGCGCCAGTACCGGGAAGAACCGCGCGAAGAGAAGATAAAGGGTGAAAAAGATCCCGATCGTGCCAAGAAATACGCCCACGTCCATCCAGGTGGGGTGGAACATCGTCCAGCTGCTGGGCAGGTAATCGCGGTGCAGGCTGGTCACGATGATCACGAAGCGTTCGAACCACATCCCGATGTTCACCACGATGCTCATGATGAAGGTGAACAGCAGGTTGCGGCGCAGCTTGCGGAACCAGAACACCTGCGGGCTGATCACGTTGCAGGTCATCATGGCCCAGTAGGCCCACCAGTATGGTCCGGTGGCCCGGTTGATGAACGCGTAGCTCTCATACTCAACACCGCTGTACCAGCTGATGAAGAGCTCGGTGATGTAGGCCACACCCACGATCGAACCGGTCACGATGATCACGATGTTCATGTATTCCACATGCTTCACTGTGATGTAGTTCTCCAGGCGCATCACTTTCCGCATCACCAGAAGCAGGGTCTGCACCATGGCGAAGCCGCTGAACACCGCACCGCTCACGAAGTAGGGCGGAAAGATGGTGGTGTGCCAGCCAGGGATCACGGAAGTCGCGAAGTCGAAGCTTACCACTGAGTGAACCGAGAATACCAGCGGTGTGGCGATACCGGCCAGCACGAGGCTCACTTCCTCGAAACGTGTCCAGGCTTTGGCATTACCCGTCCAACCGAAGCTGAGCACGCTGTACACTTTCTTCATCGCAGGACGAGTCACCTTGTCGCGGATTGTGGCGAAATCAGGGATCAGGCCGATGTACCAGAAGACAAGCGATACGCTGAAGTAGGTACTGATCGCGAATACGTCCCAAAGCAGCGGGCTGTTGAAGTTCACCCAAAGGCTTCCGAACTGGTTGGGCAGCGGAAGCACCCAATAGCTCACCCAGATCCGGCCCATGTGGATGCCAGGGAACGTTGCTGCCATGATCACGGCGAAGATGGTCATCGCCTCGGCCGATCGGTTAATCGCCATGCGCCATTTCTGGCGGAAAAGAAGCAATACCGCACTGATCAGTGTGCCGGCGTGGCCGATCCCCACCCACCATACGAAGTTGGTGATGTCCCAGGCCCAGTCAACGGTCTTGTTCAATCCCCAGGTACCGATCCCCTTGCTTATCAGATACAGGATACAACCTGTACCATAGACCGCGATCAGCGCTGCGATCGAGATCAGGATGTACCAGCCCCTGGGCGCCTTGTTCTCGATCGGAGAAACAATGTCGCGCGTGATGTCGCCGTAGGTCTTGTGACCTAGGATCAGTGGTTCGCGTAGCGCTGACTCTGCGTGCATGTGCTCAGGAACTGTGAACTTGATCTTGGACCTGCGTGAGATCCGTGTCTTCGATATTGCGCACCTTCACCTTGTAATTGATGTTCGGCTTCACGCCGATCTCTTCCAGGGCGTAGTAACTGCGATCGGTGTTGGCGTGGCGGTGCACCATGCTTCCCTTGTCGTTGAGGTCGCCGAAGATGATCGCGCCCGATCCGCAAGCGGCGGAACAAGCTGTTTCGATCGAGCCGTCCATCACCGGGGTACCGGCCTTCTTCGCTTCAAGCTTGCCCGCCTGGATCCGCTGCACGCAGAAGGTGCATTTCTCGATCACACCGCGGGCGCGTACCGTTACATCGGGGTTCAGCACCATGCGGCCCAGATCATCCCATGCAGGATTAACCTCGGCGAACTTATCCGAAACGTAGTTGAACCAGTTGAAGCGGCGCACCTTGTATGGGCAGTTGTTCGCGCAGTAGCGTGTGCCGATGCAACGGTTATAGGCCATCTGGTTGAGGCCCTCATTGCTGTGCGTGGTGGCGGCCACCGGACAGACCGTTTCGCAGGGTGCGTGGTTGCAGTGCTGGCAAAGCATCGGCTGGAACACCACACGGGGATTCTCGCTCGGCTTCTCCATCTCCAGGTACCGCTCGATCTTGCCCTTCCCTTCGGCGCGCCCTTTCTCATGGGTCATGTCCGAACTGAAGTAGCGATCGATGCGCAACCAGTGCATTTCGCGGCTGCGGCGCACCTCATCCTTTCCTACTACCGGGATGTTGTTCTCACTGTGGCATGCCGTTACGCAGGCCCCGCAACCGGTGCATGCGTTCAGGTCGATGCTCATGCCCCAGCGATGGCCGACGTTCTCCACCGCATGGTTCTCCCACAGATCGAACTCATGCACCGTCTTCCGATCGTGCGAATCGCGCTCGCCATCGTTGTTCACATCCTCGTGCACCGCGAGCGTGTTCGGCCGGTTGTAGACCTCCGGTTCGCTGTTGAGGAAGATCGGCAGCGAGGTCTCCTTCACCACGCTCTGGCGATCCATGTGGGTGAACTGGGTCTGCGTGCGCGCGATCGGCCAGGTTCCGCCGGTCTTTTCCAGCGAAACGTTCAGCACTTCGTAGCTGATCGTACCGTTCACCAGGCTGGTGTATCCGTAAACGTTCTTTCCTACGGAAGCGATCTCGCCATCGTCATTGGTGATCGCAGCTGCGCGGCCAACGCGTTCGCCATTCTCGCCACGGCCATAACCGAGCGCGATCGCGAGCGTGCCGGCCTTCTGCCCAGGAGATGCCACTGCCGGCAGCGTGATGGACCGCTCACCGATGGTGACCGTTACAAGATGTGCCGGGGATTGTTCGCCGAGGTAGATGTTCACACCAAGTTCCTCCGCATCCGCGGGATTCATCATCACGTAGTTGTCCCACGTGATCTTGGTGATCGGATCGGGCAGTTCCTGCAGCCAGGGGTTGTTGGCGTGCTGGCCATTGCCGATCGATTCCTTGGTATAGAATTGAAGTTCGAAACCACCTTCGCCTTTCGCGGCGCGGCGGATCGCACCGGCGGCACCGGCAACATTGCCAGCGAACGTGGCACCTGCACCGATCGCGGCCGGGGCGCCTTCGAAGACACCGTTATGCACCGCGGTGTTCCAGGAATCTTCGAACAGACCTGCTTGTGCAGCGATCGTGGTCTGCCAGTTCGATCGGATGAAATCGTAATAGCTGTCCTGCACGTTGCCCCACCGAAGGATGTTCTCCTGCCAGGGACGTGTATCGAACAGCGGTCTTATCGCAGGTTGGGCGATGGCGTAGCTACCCGGTTTGGGTTGATAGTCGTTCCAGCTTTCCAGGTAATGGCTGGAAGGGCAGATGATGTTGCACAGGCTCGCGGTCTCATCCTCCAGCCCACTGAAGCTCACGGACATCGCCACCTTAGACAGCGCCTCTCTGAATTCGGCGGCGTTCGGCAGGCTGTAGGCCGGATTCACATCGGCGATCAACAGCGCGCCCACGTTGCCGGAGGTCATATCCTTCACCAACTGCGCCACGGCCGCATCATCCCCCTGGAAGAAGAAGGTGTGCCGGTCGAGATCGATCGTGTTCCCGTAGTTGCCCAGCATCGAATTGATGCTGTTCACGATCGTCTGGATACCTTCATCGTTGCTTCCGCACAGCACCACGCTTTTGCCACGTGCAGCGAGCAGGGCCTGCGCGGCCGCATGCGTCGCACCATCGATCTCCGTGCCCGCACCGCCGATCGGTGTGCCCGATGCGCGCTTCGCGATATGATCGTGCAGGCTGATCACCACCTGGGGAAGATCGCTAACCAGCACAGGAACCCGAACATCGGCGTTCGCACCGGTCATGCTCATGCGCGCCTCGAACTGGAAGTGCTTGCTCATACCAGTACCGGGCTCGCGGCGCACCGCATATTGCCATGCGTTCTCGTTGCTACTTCCCCAACCGCTCAGGAAATCCGCATCGATGCTCACGATCACATCGGCCTTCGTGAGATCGTAGGAGGGGAACACACGCTTGCCGAAGCTTGCCTGGTTCGCACGCGTGATGCCGTTGTAGCTGATCGTATCGTACTGGATGTGTTCGATCCGCGGGAAACGCTCCTTCAATTTTCCGATCGCAGCGAGCGTGCTTGGGCTGATCACCGTAGAAGTGAGAAGCACCGATCGGCCTGTGGCACTGTTCAAGGCCGGGATCACCGCAGTATCCACATCCAGCCAGCTGAGTGAAGCGAAGCCTTCCTCGGTCCGCTTCACCGGCCCGCGCAAACGCGCTCCATCATAAAGTTCCAGCACCGAGCTGTTCACCCGTGCATTGATCGATCCGCGCTTCGCGATCGGGTTGCGGTTGATCCCGAAATGTGGATTCCCGGTGATGTGGATCGGCCGGCCTTCCCGGGTCTTCACCATGATACTGGCGAAGCTTTCCCCATCATAGAACGTGCTGGCGTACCAGTTGGCGACACCCGGGGTCACATCCTCCGGCTTGTTCACGTAGGGGATCGACTTGATCACCGGTGCCTCGCACGCAGCAAGGCTCGCCGCACCGATCGAGAACCCAAGGAACTTCAGGAAATCCCGGCGGCCGGTATTGGCGCCCTGGAAACTCTTATCAGCAAGCACCTGATCGATGGCGAGTTCCTGCGGGAACTCATGCTGACCGCCATCGATCTGCCCGGAAGCATCGTTCAGCTCCCGCAGATCGTTCCAATATCGCTTCGTGCTCGACATGCGTGCCCGTTGTTCTCTTAGTAGTGGCACTTGGCGCATTCCCAGCCGCCAAGCTCCTTTACGGTGATCCTATCGTCCTCCAAATACGCCTTCAGTTCGCGATGGCCCAGATCGGTCTCCTCCAGGCGGGCCATCACTTCATCGTAATAGCCATTGCCATCCATCTTCGGCTCGCGATCGTTGTGGCATTGAATGCACCAGCCCATGGTGAGTGGCGCCCACTGCTCGGCAACGGTCATTTCGGTATCGATCGGTCCGTGGCAATCCTGGCATTCGATCTTACCCACCGCCACGTGTTGCGCATGGCTGAAATAGGCATGATCGGGCAGGTTGTGAACCTTCACCCAGCGGATCGGTTCCACCTTGCCGGTGTACACCTGGCCTTCCGGATCCCAACCCACAGCCTTGTATATCTTGGCGATCTCGGTAGTGCCTGTGGTGGTTCCGGTGGAAACGGCCTTATGGCAATTCATGCAAACGTTCGCACTGGGAATGCCGGCATGCTTGCTCTTCTCTGCGCTGCTGTGGCAATACTGGCAATTGATCGCAAGGTTTTCCTGCCCGGCATGCAACGTATGGTTGAAGGCGATCGGCTGCTCCGGCCTGTAGTTCTCCACGCTCTCACCACCATATACACCGATGTTGAATGCGAAATTCCAGAGCTGGATGATCACGTACGTAAGGATGAATAGTACGATCACCGTGGCGAAGATCTTGTTGTTCCAGGCCCAAAGCTTGATGCTCTGCCACGTGGTGATCTCCGGTGCCGGCGCGCGGCCTTCCGATTCCCGCACAGCATTGTCCAGCGTCTTTCTTACCCCACCAAGGCTCAAAGCGATGATGATGAACAGCAACGCGAGCACGACCAGCCATGGCCAGGATCTTGAAGTTTCCTCCGGTGCAGCAGTGGTCGTTGTAGTTGTGGTCTGATCGGTCTTCGCGGCCGGAGGTGCGAAATTGTCAGCGTAGTACAACACCGCATCGATCTCCTCGTTGCTGAGACCGTTGGGCGTCATGATGCTCTTGTTCCATTTCTCGAACAGCTCAACGGCGTATGCGTTGCCGCTCTTTATCACCGCCTGGCTGTTCTTCACCCACGCGTAGATGTCACCTTTTCCTTCCCAACGCGCTTTCGCCCCAGCAATGGCCGGACCCACCATATCCTTATCCGGCTTGTGGCAGCTGGCACAATTCCCCTTGAAGATCTTTTCGCCCGATGCGTACAGCGCAGCATCCTCCGCCTGCGCGTGAAGCTGGGGGCCGGTTAGAGAGAAGAGAACAGCGAGGGTTGCGAGGAAAAGCCCGGGGAAACGTTCTAAGATCCTTGCTACAAGCGGCATTCCGGACAGTTTAGGGATGGACAGGCTTGGATCGTCCGGGCGCAAAAATACACGGGGAAGTGCTTCAGGGGTAGCCGGTGTGAGCGGTTGCCATGGAGATGTCACTATTTAGAGCCGTTCTAAATTATGGGCCTCACCTTACATCGCTATCGCACAGGCCGATCGGTATACTTTTGGCCTCATGGCCTGCATGCGTTCCCTTTTGCTTCTCTCGCAACTTCTCGTCCTCTCACTTTTCGCGCAGGAAGCTCCTCCGGTGAAATTGTTCCAGCCGTACGACGCGAACGCTGTCACCGCTGCGATCGATACGCCGATCACCGATACGGCGGCCACCGATCAGCTCCGATCGGGCGGCGATGTGAACCTGATCGTGGATCCCAGGATCGAGCGACTGATGGAATTGCATGCAGAGCATGATCACAAGCAGCAAGGCTATCGCGTGCAGATCTTTCTCGGCGAGCGCAAACCCGCCGAGGACATGAAGCGATCATTTCTTCAGAAGTATCCCGATCTGCCTGCATACATCAGCTGGCTCGCGCCGAACTTCAGGCTGCGCGTGGGCGATCTGCGTACCCGGCTCGAAGCGGAGAACCTGCTGCATCAGTTGAAGCCGGAATTCCCGGGAAGCTATATCGTGCCGGACGAGATCGAGATGTAGCGTTAAGGTTCGATCGATGTGATCTGAAGACAACGAGCTTCTATTCCTTGATCCACTTCGTCTGATACTTCGATCGATCGGAGGTTTCCATCAGGATCGTATAAAGACCACTGGGAAATTCTTTGGTGTTCAATGTAACGGGCAGTTGCCTCACCCGCCGATCCAACACGGCCTCGCCCAATGATGAATAAACCTGAACGGATATACTTCCCGAATTGGGTACATCCAGGTCGATCGTGATCTGCTCATCTCCCGGGTTCGGAAACACATTTATCGTTGCGGTTGAATGGTGTTCTCCTATAGACACATCAAAACCATAAAGCCTGCTGATCATTCGTTGCAGAGTATCGTTGGTGGTGCCATCATCGTAGCCGTGATATGCACCCCATATGTACCAATTGCCGTCAATGCCGGGCATGATGCCACTGATAGTACTGCGAGTCAATCCTTGATAGGTGAAATTTCCGCAACCAGGACCAGTGAAATACTCGTCCGCGACATATCCGCTCGTATCGATCAAGCAGATGTTGCGGATCGGAAGTCCCTCAACCAACTCGAATTGGCCTGTTACGACCAGCCGATCATCTCCTAACGGTTGAATGGATCTTGCGATCGCCCCTTGAGCAAAACCGGTCATTTCAGTTATTCGCAGATCGAGATGATTATTGAAGCCGGGATCAAGGGAACCATCTTGCAGGAACCGTACTATCAGTAAGGTATCCTGGATACCTTCCACTTGGAATCGGCCAACGGCGTGAATCCTTCCATCCTGCATTGGTAGAAAGCCATACGCCTCCCCCCACCACACATTTGCTTGAAAAGTGGTATCCAGTTTACCATCGGCATGGAAGCGGATGATATTGCTGCCTGTAGGCTGACCATCCCATGCAGCTGAGTTTGGCGGATTGCCCAATGAACCGATGAACTTCCCATCCGGTAATTCCTGGAGTGTATTTAAGCTACCGGCACACGTACGATGGGTTTTGGTGGTATCCAGATAACCTTGATCACTGAACCAGATCAGGCAGTGTAATCCTTCGAAGCCCCTTATCGAATCATGAAGATTGTGAACCCCGCTCATTAGGATCCGCCCATCGGGATATACGTGATAATCACCGCCTTGGAGCGAAACAAAGTAGGAACCAAGGTTCATCGAAATAAAAGACGGGTCCACAAGACCGTCTATCGTCAGCCTTCGAACCGTATGACTACTTTGGACATACATGTGATCCTCCATCCAAGGTACTATTCGTCCCCCTCCCGTTGTTTGTGGGAACGATGGAAAGTCCGGATCGCGGCTGCCATCTGGCAGCAGCTTCACACTTCCACGAAGAACGCCGATCGGATCAGTTGGAACTCTGATCTGACCCGAAACGAAGATCTTACCGTCTGGTAAGGGATAGATCGAATTCACATAGTAGGTATCAATCTCTGTTCGGAAGGTTGTATCAAGATCGAATGACTGTTGCGGCCATGCCGTTACGCCTCCTACAAAAGTGAACAGCAACAAGCATAGCCGCATTGAATATCTCATCAGTCCAATCCACCGCACGACATCGAAAATAGAAAAAGCCGGCATCGATGCCGGCTTTTTTCGTTGCATATCGGACTTGTGCTACCCCTCCAACGTCCGCTTCACTTCCACCATCTCGAAGGCCTCCACATGGTCGCCTACTTTGATGTCGTTGAAGTTCTTGATGTTGAGGCCGCACTCGTAGCCGTGCGTCACTTCGCGCACATCGTCCTTGAAGCGCTTGAGCGTATCGAGGTCGCCTGTGTAGATCACGATGCCATCGCGGATCACGCGCACCTTGTTCTTGCGCTCGATCTTTCCATCCAGCACGTAGCAACCTGCGATCGTGCCCACCTTGCTGATGCGGAAGGTCTCGCGAACCTCGGCAGTACCGGTGACCTTTTCCACTTCCTTCGGCGCGAGCATGCCTTCCATGGCCTGCTTGATCTCTTCGATCGCGTCGTAGATGATCGAATAGAGACGGATGTCGATCTCCTCGGTCTCGGCGAGCTTTCGCGCACCCGGCGTTGGACGTACCTGGAAGCCGACGATGATCGCGTTGGATGCGCTGGCGAGCAATACATCGCTCTCCGCGATCGGACCTACAGCGCGGTGGATCACGCTCACCTTGATCTGTTCGGTCGTGAGCTTCAGCAGTGAATCGGTCAGTGCTTCCACGGATCCATCCACGTCGCCCTTCACGATCACGTTCAATTCCTTGAAATCACCGATCGCAAGACGGCGGCCGATCTCATCGAGCGTAATGTGCTTGTGCGTGCGGATGCCTTGTTCGCGCTGCAATTGCTGGCGCCGTGTGGCGATCTGCCTGGCATCACGTTCATCCTCGAATACCTGGAACGTGTCACCTGCATTCGGCGCGCCATCGAGACCAAGGATCGAAACAGGTTGCGAAGGACCGGCTTCAGGAATGCTCTGTCCGCGCTCGTTGAACATATTTCTTACACGGCCGCTGTACTGGCCGGCGAGGATCACATCGCCTTTGCGCAATGTACCTGAATCGACGAGCAACGTGGTAACGTAACCACGACCTTGTTCAAGCGTGCTTTCGATCACAACGCCATGTGCGCGTTTGCCCGGATCGGCCTTCAGATCGAGCAGTTCGGCTTCGAGCAACACCTTTTCCAGGAGTTGATCCACGCCAGTGCCTTTCTTGGCGCTGATCTCCTGCGTCTGGTACTTTCCACCCCATTCCTCCACGAGGATGTTCATCTGCGAAAGCTCCTCGCGCAGCTTGTCCGCGTTCGCAGCTTCCTTGTCCATCTTGTTGAAGGCGAATACCATGGGCACGCCGGCGGCCTGCGCGTGGTTGATCGCTTCACGCGTCTGCGGCATCACGCTATCATCACCGGCGATCACGATGATCGCGATATCCGTGACCTGCGCACCACGTGCGCGCATGGCGGTAAAGGCTTCGTGACCCGGAGTATCCAGGAAGGTGATCCGTTTCCCGCTTTCCAGTTGAACGTTGTACGCGCCGATGTGCTGGGTGATGCCACCGGCTTCCCCGGCGATCACGTTCGCTTTGCGGATCTGATCGAGCAGCGAGGTCTTACCATGATCCACGTGGCCCATCACGGTAACGATCGGCGGACGTGCCACTACGCGTGCGGGGTCATCGGGTTCCTCGGAAAGATCCTGCTGGACATCCGCACCTACGAATTCCACGGTGAAACCGTATTCCTCCGCGATCACGGCGAGGGTCTCGGCATCGAGCCGCTGGTTGATGCTCACCATCATGCCAAGGCTGAAACATGCCTTGATGATGTCGGTGACGGGCACTTCCATCATGCTCGCCAGTTCGCTCGCGGTAACGAATTCCGTCACCTTGATCGTTCTGCCGGCAAGTTCGCGTGCTGCCTGCTCCTCCTCCATGCGGTTGAAGCGCTGGCTGCGTTTATCGCGCCGCATCTTCGATCCGCGGCTCTTTCCTGTGCCGGTAAGCCGGGCGAGCGTTTCGCTCACCTTCTTCTTCACCGCGTTCTCATCCAATTCACCGGGGCGGCCGCTGCTTGGCGCCGGTGAGCGCTGTTCCTGTTGAACCGCACGTTCAATGTTCACCGGACCCGGCTTCACGATACGTTTGCGGCGGCCACGTTCCTGCTGGCCCCGATCGGAGGGCTTTCGCTCACGCTCCACCGGCAGATCGATCTTGCCAAGTGTTTTCAATCCGGCAAGCTTCTGCACGTTCACGCGGATCGTTTCCGGTGGTGCCGGCGGTTGTGCGGGTTGCTGACCAGCCGGCGCTTCAGGCGTTTGTGGTGACGTGGCCGGTGGTGTAGTGGATCGTGCGATCGGCTGTTCGGACTTCGCAGCTGGCCGATCCGCTGGCGGTGTGCGTTGATCCTGTTTGCCACGTGGTGCATCGGCGGTCTTCCCACGGCGGCCGCGCTCGGTTCCGGCGAGATCGATCTTGGAAACGATCTTCACTCCAGGCTTCTCGACCTTCGGCTTGATCACTTCATCCTTCTCTTCAGATCTCGCAGACTCCTGCTCCGATCGCGCAGGGGGCGCGTCGCTCGCAGGTGGTGTGGTCTCGGCGGCTGGCGTGGGCGCAGGGGTTTCCTGGCGGATCGGTTCAGGCGCTGGTGCAGCAGGTTCGGGTTCCACTTCGCGCGGACGAACAGGTGTTACCTCACGCGGTGGTGGCACAAGACTGATCGTTTCGCGCTCTTGACGCTGTTGCACGGTGCGCAGGCTCTTCTCCTTGATCTCCTTGTCGGTGCCGAATTCATCCTGCAGCAGATCATAGAGTTCGCCGGGGATCTTCGTGTTCGGGTTGCTCTCGACGGCGTGCCCCTTCTTTTCGAGGAACTCCACCACCGTGTGCAACCCGAGGTTGAATTCCCGGGCCACCTTGCTTAACCGTACGCCTTTTTCCGTCGCTTCGCTCATTCAGTGTTCCTTACTTCTTTCCGCCTTACATGTGCCAAAGTAAACAGCCAGCGCCGCT
>JAEZDL010000258.1 GCA_023418095.1 Bacteroidota bacterium | reverse complement strand
TATGGCGTGTGGCGTTTCAATGGCGGCGGTGCCAAGATCAGCATGCCGTGCGGATCATCCGTGTTGATCGGCTTCGGTGGCCAGGTGATCGGCAACAGTTCCGGCAACAGCCAGACGATCAAGATATGCAGCGATACCTACTGGTCTGCCAGCGATGGCGAAGTCCCAGGTCCCGCAGCGTGGCCGGAATATGTGCTTCCGGTGGGATTGACCTCGTTCACCGCCGCCGGGAGTGAAGGGAAAGTGGACCTTCGCTGGAGCACGGCCTCGGAACAGGGATCGGAAAGTTTCTGGATCCATCGGTCGCGGAATGGGAACGACTGGGATCCGGCGGGAACTGTGGCCGCGGCAGGTAACAGTACGACCACGATCAACTACACGTTCAGCGAGGTGGTCACCGATCCGGGCTTGTGGTATTACAAACTTCTCCAGGTCGATATGGACGGGAGCGCCCATGAGAAGGGTATCCTTTCGGTACAGGTCGAACCGGTGAGAAGCGAATTGATCTGTTCACTCCGGCCGGCCGATGGTATCATCGGTGCCTACTGGCAGGGGCATGAACTTCGGTCGGCGGCGATCGTGGACCTTGCCGGTACAATGCGCAAAGTGCAATTGGTCCCGATCGAAAAGGACAGATCCTCGATCGATCTTGGATCGCTCCGCAGCAATGCCTATGTATTGATGTTGATCGATGCAGAAGGTGAACGCGAAAGCTGCAAATTCTTCATGCATTGACCCCTCATGCATGATCGATGTGCTCATCGTGCACATGGCCGCAATTCGGGCAGGCATTGTTCTTCCGCCTGCGATGCGCGATCTCCTCACTGAAACCTGATGCAAGTATGCCGGCCGGCAGCGCAAAGACACCCACGCCGATCAATGCGATGGCGCCACCGAGCAATTTTCCGATCGGTGTGATCGGGTACACGTCGCCATAACCCACGGTGGTGAGCGTGGCGATGCCCCACCACATGGTCTGCGGTATGCTCACGAATTTCTCCGGTTGCAGGTCGTTCTCCACATAATACATCATGGTGGAGGTGATCAGCAACATGAACAGGGTGAAGATCAACGAGATGGCGAGTTCCTCGCGTTTGTTGCGAAGCACGTTATGGATCATGTGCATCGCGCTCATGTAACGCGCCAGTTTGAAAAGGCGGAACAACCGGAAGATCCGCAGGATCCGCAGCAGGCGAAGGTCCACGCCGACCATTGGGAGAAAGAATGGCAACACGGCGAAAAGATCGATGAGCGCCATGGGAGTGAGCGCATAGGAGATGCGGCCTTTGATCGGATGCCTGTACCGTTCCTCAACGGTGATCGTCCACAGGCGGAGTACATATTCAATGGTGAAAACGATCACGCTGAACGTTTCGAATGCGCGGAACTCCGCAGAGAATTCCTGCTGAACAACAGGGATCGATCCGATCACGATCGCGATCACGTTCAGTATGATCAGCGTTACCAGGAAGATGTCGAAATACCAGCTCAGATCGCCCTTCTTCTCTGAGACGGCGAGAATATCGTGGATGCGCTTTTTCATCTTCCGATCGATCTCTCAAACGCGATCCATCTTTCCGGCTTTCCGGCTGCCGCTGTATAGTTCGTAGCGCATGAAGCGGCACTCCAGCGATCCATTGTAAAGCTTGATGCGCGGCTTTGGTGTGAGATGAATGTGCTTTGCGGCTTCAAGGTTCGAAGTGATCACCCATGCCTGGTAACCGGCCCATTTCTTCTTCAACGTGTCACCGATCATCTTGTAAAGCGCATCGATGTCCTCATCCTTGTCCATACGCTCTCCGTACGGCGGATTGATGATCATCACACCCGGACCTGACGGCGGATCGAGGTCTTCGAAGGCAACGTTCTTGATCGTGATGCTATCCTCCAGTTTTGCTGAGTGGATGTTCGCGATCGCTTTTCGCGCCACATTCTTCGAGATCTCTCCGCCAAGGATCAAGGGCTTTTCATCGTTGATCCGGCCGATCGCTGCTTCCTGGATCTTCTCCCAAAGTGCTTCATCCAGATCGGCCCAGCGCTGGAAACCGAATTCCTCCCGGAAATAGCCTGGCGGAATGTTCGCTGCGTAGAGCGCTGCTTCGATCAGCAAGGTTCCCGATCCGCACATCGGGTCCACGAAGTTCGATCGCCGATCCCAGCCGGAGAGAAGCACAAGGCCTGCTGCGAGCACTTCGTTGATCGGCGCAAGATTGGTCTTGTCGCGATAGCCACGTTTGTGCAACGATCCGCCGGAACTGTCAAGAGAAACAGTGCATTCATCCTGATCGATGTAGACGTGGATGCCGAGCGTTGGCCGATCGAGATCCACCGAAGGCCGCGTTCCCGTTCGATCGCGGAAACGGTCCACGATCGCATCCTTGGCGCGCTGCGAAACGAATTGCGTATGATCGAAATGTGGTGTGTTCAGTGTGCAACCGATCGCAAGTGTGCCGTTCGGTCCCATCAGGTCCTCCCACTTCATTTCGCGTATGCGATCGTAGAATTCCTGCTGGGATCGGATCTCGAACCGATCGATCGGGACCAGGATACGCAGCGCCGTGCGCAGGCAGAAGTTCGCCTTGTACATGAAACCCAGATCGCCGGTGAAGCTTACCGCACGATTATGCTTCTCTATGTTGCGCGCGCCGAGCCTGAGCAATTCATCGGCTAGTACCTGCTCCAGACCGAACATGGTCTGCGCGGTCATCTGGAAATCCGTCCGGTGCATCCGCTGGAAAGTTACTTCGCCGATCGATGGTCAAATGCACCGGAGTGAAGTAAAGATCGATAGGAATGTGCGGCAGACCGCAAGATGCACGAACTTCGCGATCCCAGTACGATCTCATGGAAATGCCATCGACAGAAGAAGTGCCACAGCAGGTTTCAGCAAGGAAGGTGGAGCAACGTGTGATCAAGAAGATCCTGGTCGCCAACCGTGGTGAGATCGCGCTGCGCGTGATGCGATCGGCCCGGGAGATGGGCATTTCAACCGTGGCGGTCTTTTCCGAAGCGGATCGGAACGCACCCTTCGTTCGTTTCGCCGATGAAGCGGTTTGCATCGGTCCGGCGGCGAGCAAGGAAAGTTATCTGGTGATCGACAAATTGGTGAAGGTCTGCAAGGATCACAAGGTGGATGCGGTGCATCCCGGTTACGGTTTCCTCAGCGAGAATCCAGCGTTCGCGCGGCGTTTGGAAAAGGAAGGCATCATCCTGATCGGTCCGCCGGCGGCAGCAATGGAGATCATGGGCGATAAGCTCGCGGCGAAGGAAGCAGTGAAGGATTTCGGTGTACCGCTCGTACCAGGGACCGAAGGTGCGGTCGCCGATCTGAAGGAAGCGATGGAAGTCGCCCGTTCGATCACTTTCCCGATCCTGATCAAAGCTGCGGCCGGTGGCGGTGGAAAAGGAATGCGCGTGATCGAAAGCGAGGCCGATCTGAAAGAAGGGCTCGAGCGCGCGATCAGTGAAGCGCAGAACGCTTTTGGCGACGGAAGCGTTTTCATTGAGAAGTATGTGGCCGGCCCACGCCACATCGAAGTGCAGGTGATGGTCGATATGCACGGCAACATCCTTTACCTCTTCGAGCGTGAATGCAGCATCCAGCGGCGCCACCAGAAAGTTGTTGAAGAAGCACCGAGCGCGGTGCTCACGCCTGAATTGCGCAAAGCGATGGGGGAGGCCGCTGTGAAAGTGGCCCGATCCTGCGATTACGTGGGTGCCGGTACCGTTGAATTCCTCCTGGACGAGAAGCGCAACTTCTACTTCATGGAAATGAATACGCGCCTACAGGTGGAGCATCCGGTAACGGAAATGATCACAGGTCTCGATCTGGTGAAATTGCAGATCCAGGTGGCGCGTGGCGAAAGGCTTCCAATGGAGCAGAAGGACCTTGCGATCAACGAACATGCGATCGAAGTGCGCGTGTACGCTGAAGATCCGGCCAACAATTTCCTTCCTGATATCGGAACGCTAACTACTTACCGGCCGCCGCAAGGTCCGGGCGTTCGCGTGGATGATGGTTTCGAGGAAGGCATGGAGATCCCGATCCATTACGATCCCATGATCGCCAAGCTCATCACCCATGGATCCACGCGTGAAGAAGCGATCGAACGGATGGAGCGCGCGATCGATGATTACGCGATCAGCGGCGTGGAGACCACGCTCGGTTTTTGCCGGTACGTGATGGGTCACGAACGCTTCCGGAAAGGCGATTATGATACGCATTTCGTACGCGATCATTTCACGCCCGCGGATCTGGCCGGTGATGATCCGGAAGAGATGATCGCAGCTGCGCTGGTGGCTGCTCATTTGAACGAACAGCGCATCCAAAGACCGAAGCCGGTGACCAACAGTTTTCCACAGGTGAACTTGTGGAAACTAAAGCGCCGATAGACCCGTTAAAGCCTGTGTTGCCCGGCGAATGATCCTTATCTTCACCGGCCCAAGGAACGGAACCTGCAAATGCGCCTTCTTTTTTCGTTCGTGATCATTTTCTCGCTGCTCCCCGGGGTGTTCGCCCAGGAGCAGCCGAAGGGTCATGTGTTGCAGGCCGTGGTGATCGATGGTGATACCGTTCCCATGGTGATTCTTGCCGAAGTGCGCGTTGATGGTCGCTGGCGCCCGAAGACCAAGCGTGAAGAAGCGAAATACGACAAGCTCACCCGTAACGTGGTGAAGGTCTATCCCTACGCACGCATCACCCGCGAACTGCTCGCCGAATACGAGAACGATCTACAGCGGATCGATCGCGAGAACGATCAGGAACTCTACGTGAAGCTCGCTGAAGCCGAATTGCGCGCGGAATTCGAGGCCGAGGTGAAGGATCTTACCATGAGCCAGGGAAAGGTGCTGGTGAAACTCATCGATCGGGAAACAGGCCGATCCTCGTACTCACTCGTGCAGGAATTGAAGGGCTCCTTCAATGCCGTGATCTGGCAGGGAATGGCTAAGCTTTTCGGGCAGGACCTGAAAGCCAAGTACGATCCCGATGGCGAGGACCTGATGATCGAGGTGATCGTACGCCGGATCGAAAGCGGCGAACTAGCCGTGGTGAACCGGCCGGCCCGCACCGAGCGTGCACAGGCCCGCCTGGACAAGCGCCGTGCAAGGCTCCATCGCAAGTATGGGCTTAACGACGGCGAGATCTCGCTGCAGTAGAGCGTTATACCAACACCCCGCGATCGCGGAACGCTGGCGCCACCACCAGATCCTTCGACCCGGCGGTATAGGCATAGAATCCTTCTCCGCTCTTCACGCCGAGCTTGCCTGCGGCCACCATCTGCACCAGTAGCGGACAAGGCGCATACTTGGGGTTGCCGAAACCTTCGTGCAGCACGCGCAGGATCGAAAGGCAGGTATCGAGTCCGATGAAATCCGCCAGTTGCAGCGGACCCATGGGGTGGGCCATGCCAAGTTTCATGATCGTATCGATCTCGGAAACCCCACCGATCCCCTGGAACAGCGTTTCGATCGCTTCGTTGATCATCGGCATCAGGATGCGGTTCGCAACAAAGCCCGCGTGATCATTCACCGTTACTGGCACCTTGCCGATCGCCTGGCTCAATTCAACCACGGTGTTCGCCGTGGCATCGCTGGTGCTGTAACCTCGGATCACTTCCACGAGCTTCATTACCGGCACGGGATTCATGAAGTGCATGCCGATCACTTTTTCCGCCCGCTTGGTAACGGCTGCGATCCGGGTGATGCTGATGCTGCTGGTATTGCTCGCAAGGATGCAATCCTTCGGCGCATGCTGATCCAGATCGCGGAAGATCCGGAATTTCAGATCGATGTTCTCCGTGGCTGCTTCCACCACGAGATCGGCCTGTGAAACACCTTGCGCCAGATCGGTGTTCGGAGTGATGTTCTTCAACGTGGCTTCCCTTTGATCGGCGGTGATCGTTCCTTTTGCGAGCTGGCGGTCCAGGTTCTTTCCGATCGTTCCGATCGCCTTTTGAAGGTTTTCCTGTGAAAGGTCCACGAGCGTTACGGAATGCCCGTTCTGTGCGAAAACATGGGCGATGCCGTTTCCCATCTGGCCCGCCCCGATCACTGAGATATTCATGTGTTCTGCGTAAGAGCGGCGAAAGTAAGCCACCAGCCGGGCTTCGGCCTACTTGCCGTTGCCTTTCAAGATGATCAATACCGTGTAAGCAAGGATCTTCAGGTCCACCGCAAGGCTCATGTTCTCGATGTAGAGTATGTCGTACTTCAAGCGGCGGATCATCTGGTCCACGTTCTCCGCGTAACCGAATTTCACCTGGCCCCAACTGGTGATGCCTGGCCGCACCTTGTGCAGGTGCCTGTAATGCGGGGCCTTCTGTGTGATCGCGTCGATGAAATGCTGGCGCTCGGGACGCGGTCCAACAAGGCTCATGTCACCTTTCAACACGTTCCAGAACTGCGGAAGTTCGTCCATGCGCGTGCGACGCATATAAAGGCCGATCGGTGTGATCCGCGGATCATCGGAACTGCTCAGTTGCGGGCCGTTCCTTTCCGCATCGCTGTACATGCTGCGGAATTTGATGATCTGGAACGGCCGGCCATGTTTTCCGATCCGCTCCTGGCGGAAGAAGATGGGCCCGGGTGAGCTGAGCTTTACGGCGATCATGAGGATCACGAAGAGCGGCAAAAGCACGATCATGGAGATCGCGCTCACCGTGATGTCCATGGCACGCTTCAGGGAGAATTGCCAGGCGGGCATGATCTCGGGGTTCACCTCGATCAGTGGCGCACCGAATATGCTGGTCATCTTCACCGATCCGGAAAGGATGTCGTACATATCCGGAATGATCTTCACGCGGGCGCCCGTGCCTTCCAGTTCGTTCATGATCCTGCTGATATGTTCGTGTTCACCGGAATCCACCGCCACGATCACCTCCTCCACATCATACTTGCCGATCACATCGCGAACCTGGTCCCATTTGCCCAACCGCGGCAGGCCGGCCTGTGCGAGAAGCTGGTCGCCCCCGTTCACGTTCAGGAATCCGATGAACCGGTTGCCGGTGGATCGGTCCATCCCTTCGATCTCCTCATAGGTCGCGAGTGCGCGTTCATTTCCGCCTACAAGGATCGTATTGAACCCGATCCGCCGATCATGCACTCTCTTCACGGTCCTGCTCGTAAGGATGATCCGCAGCAGGAAGGTGATGCCGAAATGGAGCATGAACAGCGCCACGAACGATCGGTAGTAGTAGCGGTAATTCGCCACTTCATCATCCAGCAGAAGAACGAAGAAGATCACCAGCGTTCCGATCACGCTGATCAGCAATGTCTGGCCCAGTTCAAGTATCCGGAAACGGCGGAAGATGTCCCGGTATCCGCCGAAAACCGTGTAAAGGCCGAACCAGAACAGTGGGATCAGCACCAGGCCTTTGAGGTAATTGGCATCGAGAAAGATCTCCGCCAGCCCGCCGGTGGCCGTGGTATCGAGGAATGCTTTGCGGTAATAGAAGAACAGCGTCCACGCGAAGGCCGATCCGAAAAGATCGGCGGCCACATACCTGGCAACCTGCGTGCGCCTGTTCATGCTCATTGGAAGCGCACCAGTTTCAGGTTATCCAGATAAATACGCGCCGTACCGCTGGAAGGTGCCGATGCTTCAATGTAGAAGTCGCGCTGGCTTATCCCGAGGTTGTACACGGGGGAAAGATCGATGTACACCTTGTTCCATGTGGGTAGAATGGTACCGGCGTCGGCGGTCGGTGCGAGGTACACATAGGGTGTAGAGACGGGTTCGCCAGCAGATACGTACAGCACGCCCACGGTGAGTTGCACGTTCGTGCTGAAATCAAGCTCAAGGTACATGGGGCCGCCGGTGGGATCGAAATCCTCATCGGTGTAAGCACGCATATACGGATGCGCCTGATCAAGTACGAAACCTCCTGCAGCCTCCGATCCGGGCAATTGTTGTACTTCGGGGTGTTCGGTGGGAGTGAAGCGCATCAACGTGGTGTCGCTATCCTGGGAAACGATCAACTGAAAACCAGGCTCCTCGAATGATTCGTGCCAGATCTCGAGCCCATCCACATAGGCCACGTGCGGCTGTATCCTGGTGGTCTCCTTCACACCGAGGTCCACCGTACCGTTCCACCATGTATAGAAGGAATACCGATCGCGATCATCGTACATGCCGTTGCGCTTCACGGCCGGCGAGACCTGGATGTTCACCGACCCCTCCTTCAGTACGGGAATACGTGCCGGCAGTTCCCATGATCCCAACGCCTGTTGATCGGCATAAACCCACACATCGGTGATCTTACTGGTGAGCGTATCGTTGCCGGCCAGCACCACCACGGAAGGGATCTCGAGGTACGAAGGGATCTTGTCGCCCTTTTTGCAGGCGATCAGGAGGAAAAGGAACAATGCATAAAAAGAGTATAATCGTATCATTCGTATTGCCGTGCAACGCATCAGGAGGCCGATCAGTATCCGGTGGCGGAACTTTGTAGTTCCATTTCTGAAAGGATCCGGTGCGCCACCTTCAGCGCATTGTATCCGTCATGGAGGTCCACCGCGGGGGGGCGATCATCCATGATCGCGCGGGCAAAGCTTTGCAATTCCTCGCGGATCGCGTTGGTGGGCTTCACTTCGGGCTTCTCGAAACTGATCTCGCGCACGCCTTTTCCTTCGCCCAGATCGATGGTGACGGCGAACGGATCGGCCTCGCCTTCCACCGTGCGCATGCGCACGATCTCTGCTTCCTTGGTGTACATGTCCACAGCGATATAGGCATCGCGCTGGAAGAATCGGCTGCGCCGCATATTCTTCAAACTGATCCGGCTCGCGGTGAGGTTCGCCACGCAACCGTTCTCAAAAGCCAGCCGCGCATTGGCGATATCGGGCGTATCGCTCACCACCGCCACACCGCTCGCATGCACCGATCGGATCGGGCTGTTCACCACGTGCAGCACGATATCCAGATCGTGGATCATCAGATCGAGAACAACACTTACATCAGTGCCTCGCGGATTGAACTGAGCGAGACGATGCGTTTCGATGAACATCGGCCTGGCGAGATGTGGCCGCGCCGCCTGAAAAGCCGGATTGAAACGTTCCACATGCCCCACCTGCACCTTCACGTTGGAGCGTTCCGCACGCTGCACCAGATCGAGGGCTTCATCCAGCGTGTTCACCAGCGGTTTTTCAATGAAAACATGCAGTCCGCGTTCGATCGCCTGTGTGGCCAGCTGGTGGTGGGTGATCGTGGGCGTTACGATATCGATCGCATCCACCGCGCCCATCAATACAGATGGATCGGAAAAGACCGATACACCGAATTCCTCGTGGATCTTCCGGCATTTCTCTTTATTGGGATCATGGAAACCGACCAGTTCCCATTCACCGATCTCCTTGAGTTGCTGGATATGGATCCGGCCGAGATGGCCTGCGCCAAGCACTCCTATACGTAAAGCGGACATGATCTTTTTCGCAGGCCTTTCGTTCTGAAAGGCGGCAAAAATAGGCCAAGCGGACCGGGGCCGGTATTCCCGGTTACTTTTGCCGCAAGCGCCATGATGGAGGACGGTTACAGGCAGCAAGGCCTGCGCAGGAAGCTCGTTGAAGAGCTCAAAGGCAAGGGGATCAACGATAAACGTGTGCTGGAGGCGATCGGCAAAGTGCCGCGCCACCAGTTCATCGATGATTCGGCGTTCCTGCAAATGGCCTACGCCGACAAGCCTTTTCCGATCGGCTGCGGGCAGACCATCTCACAACCGTATACGGTGGCGTTCCAGACGCAGCTGTTGCAGGTGGAGCCAGGCATGAAGGTGTTGGAGATCGGGACGGGAAGCGGCTACCAGACCGCAGTGCTCGCGGCCATGGGCATAAAGGTCTTCACCATTGAACGGCAGCGGCCGCTCTATCTACGCACGCGCGAGAAATTGAAGCAGATGAAGGTGAAAGCGAACCTTCATTATGGCGATGGATACCTGGGTCTTCCGATGGATGCGCCTTTCGATCGGGTATTGGTCACTTGCGGCGCTCCATACATACCGGAAGCCTTGTTAAAACAATTGAAACCGGGTGGCCGGGCGGTGATCCCGGTGGGCGAGGGAAGCGATCAGAAGATGCTTCTGGTAGAGTTGAAAGCTGATGGAGATCAGCAGATTACGGAGCATGGCAACTTCCGTTTCGTACCGATGTTGGAACAAAAAGCAGGTTGATATTTGTGATATCGGGGATCTTTCTACTTTTGCCCGCGAATTGAACGGGCAGGGTGACCAACGATCCACACAACAAGCTGTTGAAATCGTTTTACTGCCAGGCGAACCACTCCGGCACCGCCGCATACTTTTGCCCGCCAAGA
>JAEZDL010000064.1 GCA_023418095.1 Bacteroidota bacterium | reverse complement strand
TACTGCCCTTGGATGACTATCCCGCAGTGGTCGAAGAAGCACTGAAGGTAGCTCGGGAGCGGATCTACTCCAGGCAGCTCGTGGAAGGAAAGGCCTGGAAGGAATTCGAAGAACGCATGCGCGATGTCGCGCCCAGTGTGATGGACGATGTGGAACTCGCAACAGCGTTCTTCTACTATTCCAGCGATCTTCCGGTCTCTCATTTCGCGCTAATGCGTCCGGTACAAGAACAGCATGTTGTGAAGCAGGTCGTTCAACAGAACGTTAAGTTGGAAGAGCGATCCAGGAATGTGGCCGTGCTTACGATCACATCTTTTGGTGGAAGGGCAGTGGAAATGGACAGCATCTTCGCCGTCATCAGGGAAAAGGCATATTCACACCTGGTGGTCGATCTGCGCGACAATGCAGGCGGCAGTGTGGAGGCTGGAATGGCGTTCGCCCGCAATGTGGTGGATACGCCGCTCACCGCAGGCATCTTCCTTACCCGGCGCTGGTACAATGAACATGATGCGCCGCCTGCATCGGATGAATGGGATGAGTTCCCGGAATTCACCGATGCCAGTTATGATCTGATCATTGAAGGGATCCACCGGGAGAAGGGTCTGGTGCTGAAAGCGCCCCCCGGCAATTCGCCTTACAGGGGTAGATTATACCTGGTGACCAACAAGAGGACCGCGAGCACGTGTGAACCGCTTGTGCATGCGCTGAAACATTACGGCCGGGCCACAGTGGCCGGAGAACGCACGGCGGGCGCCATGCTCAACGGGGAATCATTCCCGATCCGGAACGGTTTCTCGGTGATCGTTCCCACGGCGGATTATTTCACCGTGAACGGCGAACGGCTGGACCAACTAGGGGTGCAGCCGGATGTGGCGGTGGATCCATCGATCGCAGTGGAACATGTGATCACGCAATTGATCGAGGAACGGAAGTGATGCGATCTTCCAGGCAGCGTTCGAATTACTTTCATTGTCCTTGAATGCAAATGCAAAAAGTTCTACTTCTGCTCACGATCGCAATTTCGCTCAATTGCTCCTGCCAAAGCTGGTGCCCGCCGGGGGCGACATGGACCTACGAAGCTGGCATGTTCCTCGCCGGTTACAACCGCATGAGCTACGCTGGGGATACCCTTATCGACGGATATTCCTCACAGATCATCGATCGCACTTCAGCCATTCAATATCCACAACCTCCCCCTGGCGGTTGGTCGCAGCCCTATCATGAATACACACCGGTCGCGGTGATCACCCGGCTTGAAGATGATGTGGTCTACATCAGAGGCGGCAATGAGTGGGATACCCTTTACTGGTTCGGCGCCCTACCAGGAAATAGCTGGTCCATGGCCCATGTGAACGATACCAGTTGCGCTCGGTTCATTGTAACAGCCATCGGTACGGATACGATCGATGGTATTCCACTCCGCTGGCTGGACTTCGAGTCATCTCCACGGCTTTACGAAAGGATCGGCTCGGTCTGGGATATGTTCATGTACTGTCCCAATTGGATCATCGATGGACCAATGGGGATCCGATGCTATTCCGATGATCAGATCAATGCGACATTCTCGGTCAGCAGCGATCAATACGGATGCGATTGGCTGATGACCGTTCCGCAAGTTGATCCAACCCAGATCGCGCTGTACCCCAACCCCGGTAACGATCACTTCATCCTAAGCGGAGTCGAAGGGCAACTTCCGGCGGGCCATCATAGCCTGTTCATCTTCGATCAATTAGGTCGATCGGTGATCGAAATGGATCGCATTTCCGATCAGGACGTGATCGGAACGGCTTCGCTCCCACCCGGCATTTACACGGTGCTGATCACCGATCGGAACGGCCGAATGTTCCATCAACGTTGGATCAAAGAATGAACACCATGCGCAGATCGCTCCTCCTTCTTTCGATCATCTTCTCGATCACCGCCACCGCCCAAAGCTGGTGCCCACCGGGAGCGACGTGGACCCACGGAATAATGGCATTTTATATCGAGGGGTATCTCCAAACCACTTATACCGGTGATACGATACTCGGTGGTTCCATTGGACAAAAGCTATCAATGACGTCAGTGGAATTCAACCATCTTACCGATACGGTCATCACGACCTATTCTCCGGTAGGTGCAATTACTTCGCATGGTGAAGGCATCGTAAGCATTTGGTCGCATTCCTTACAGACATGGGACACCTTGTACTGGATGGCAGCGGTTCCAGGCCAAAAATGGCGCGTCGCCCATAGCGACGATGAGTGCGAACCGGCTGATCATATCCTGGTGGCAGATACCGGAACAACAGTGGTGGATGGTGTTTCGCTCCGCTATCTGGACCTGGTGGCAGTTTACGACATGAATGAGTACCCGTTAGGCCGATCAATAGAAAGGCTGGGCTGGATGCATTGGATGATGTTGTTTCCGGGATGTTTTGCTGTGGAAGGCCCCGGTGGTTTGCGCTGCTATTCCGATGATGAGATCAACTACACGTCACCCACGTGGAATTATGGTTGCAATTCACTGGCTGATCTTACCGAACATAGGAATTCGTCCAATATCATCATCCACCCCAACCCCGGCACCGATCACTTCATACTGAGCGGAGTCGAAGGGCAACTCCCGCCCGGCGAACACGAACTGAAGATCCTCGATCAATTAGGTCGATCGGTGATCGAAATGGATCGCATTTCCGATCAGGACGTGATCGGAACGGCTTCGCTCCCACCCGGCATTTACACGGTGCTGATCACCCATCGGAACGGGCGATCGTTGCACCAACATTGGGTGAAGCAGTGATGCTTCCGGCACCGATCCGCGTGAAGGATAGGAGCGGAAAGCGCGCAAGCGAGGAGGAACGACGAGTGCGTACTTGGAGCGTATAGCCTGACAGCGGCCGGGGGCGCGGCTTTTGCGCGCCGCTGGCCGGTGGCACGCCCCAAGAACCGATCTGTTATGGATCGACTTGGCACTTGTTCATAACTGGCCCGCCCGATCGGTTTGAGCATGGGGCCGCCCGATAGCTTCGCCTCACGAATGTTCTCACCGGAATTCCTGATCATGGCGGCATCGCTGCTTGTCCTGATGTTCTTCAATTTCCACATGTTCGCCCGCGTGGCCTTCCCCAAACCCGCTCCCGGACCCGATCGCGATCTGCCGGTGAGCGTGGTGATCTGCGCGCGCAATGAATCGCATACGCTTAAACAGCTTGTACCGCTGATGATGGAGCAGGACCATCGCGAATTCGAGCTGGTGATCGTGAACGACCGATCGGACGATGACACATGGGAGGTGCTGCAATGGATGAAGCCACAGTACCCGAAGCTGCGCATCGTGAACGTGAGCGCCGATGAGAAGTTCAGCTACGGAAAGAAGATCGCTCTGGGCATCGGTGTGCGTGCAGCGAAGTATCCGAACGTGCTGCTTACCGATGCGGATTGCGTGCCCACGAGCAAGGATTGGGTGAGCCTGATGGCCACCGGTTTCCGATCGGGAAAACAGATCGTGATCGGCAACAGCCCGTATGCGGCGCACAACAGTTTCACCAATATCCTCGAGCGTTTCGATGGTGCGCAGAAATCGATGCAGTACATGGGTTTCGCATTGGCCGGCCTGCCGTACATGGGCGTGGGCCGCAACCTCGGTTACTCCAGCGAGATCTTCTTCAGCGCGAAAGGTCCGCGCCGGCACCACCACCTTATGAGCGGCGACGATGATCTGTTGATCAACGAACTGGCACGCGCGGGCAACACGGCGGTGATCGCCGATCCGCGCGCGTTCATGATCACGAAGGCAACGCCCGATCTGGTCACCTGGATCCGCCGCAAGCGCAGGCACTACACAACAGCTCAGCATTACCGTTTCATCCACCAGGTGCTGCTCATACTTTTCCCGCTGGCCCGGGTGGTATTCTGGGCGATGTGCATAATACTTGCGATCAAAGGCCTGTGGTGGGAACTTGCGATCGGGCTGGCGGTGAAGTTGCTCGTGCTGTTGCCGATCAACATGATCGCGCTGCACAGGCTGAAGGCCGGCGTGGTGGCATGGCTGGCGCTGCCGCTCGAATGGTTGTTCCTACTTTTGGATCCAATGCTCTACGCGAGCACATTACTGGTGAAGCCCAAGCGATGGAAGTGAACGAGAACCTTAGCGACAAGGCGCGGTACGATCTTGCGCTCGTGCAACGTGCCGTGGAAAAGAACGATCAGAAGGCCTACGCCGAACTGATGCAGCGCTACCGCGACTCGATCTACTTCATGTTGTTGAAGATGATCAACAACAAGGACGATGCGGACGATCTCACGATCGAAGCGTTCGGCAAGGCGTTCAAGCGGCTGCACCAGTACACACCCAACTACGCGTTCAGCACCTGGCTCTTCAAGATCGCATCCAACAACTGCATCGATTGGATCCGCAAACAGAAGAAGAAGACCTTCTCGATCGATAACCCGATCGGCACCGACGATGGTGATGAGATGACGATCGAACTGAAGGGCGATGCGCTCGATCCGATGGAAACGGTGATGAAGGACCAGAAGAACGCCATAATGCGCGATGTGGTGGACAAGCTGAAACCGCGTTACCGCACGCTCGTTGAACTGCGCTATTACAAGGAATACAGCTACGAGGAGATCGCCGAAGAGCTCAACCTGCCGCTCGGCACAGTGAAAGCTCAGTTGTTCCGCGCGCGCGAATTCCTGCTCAATCTGATGCAGGAAACGAAGGATACGATCTGAGACTGGCGGAAGTCATTCCGGGAATCGCTTTTAAGCGCACGGATCATCTGATCTTCTAATTATCTGATCATCTGATCAATGGTTTGGGCGTGCCCCCGCCTGATCATCACTGGGCTTCGCCCGCCGAAGCTTCAGCGAAGGCGGGGTCGCGCTATCCGCTGCAAGTCCTCCCTGCGGTCCGGGCTTTCCGCTCCTCCCGCAGTACTGCGGGACGCTCACGCAGATTCGATCAAGTACATTGGCCGATCAACAGCATAACGCGTGAAGATTTCGCATGAAACTATTTATGTTCGGTTGATCGATGGAACGGAGGTCTGGGTTCCGGTTCGCTGTAGTTTGATCGAACAAGATCAATATCGGATCGATCAAGATGATGAATATTCGGACATGGGTCCAATGATGTTATATGAATTCTATCCGGGTGATATCGTGCGGGCAGAAATGCAGGGAAGAAAAGATCCCGGATCGGATTCCATTGAAATGATATTGTGCGCGATCGAGCCTATCAGCTATGGCAATTGGCCCGACCGCAAGTTGAAGGAATTTCAATTTAAAGCATGTGTTGGAGCTATTTCGATCGATCAGGACTCTCATATCACCTATCACAAAGAGATCGATCAGGTCAATGAACAGATCTCCAAAGGCGAATACATATATCCGATGATCATACAGATCTTGAAGAAGCTTCAAGCCATGAATTGAACCATTTGAACGCATGTCAGGCATCCAACTGATCGAAAAATATTTCCCCGAGCTTACCGCCACGCAACGCGATCGGTTCAAGCTGCTCGGAAAGCTGTACACTGAATGGAATGCGCGCGTGAACCTGATCTCGCGCAAGGATATGGAGCATCTGTATGAAAGGCATGTGCTTCACTCGTTGGGCATTGCGGCCGTGTATCCTTTTTCAAAAGGTTCTCGTGTGATCGATGTCGGCACGGGCGGCGGTTTTCCTTTGATCCCGCTCGCGATCCTTTTTCCGGAGACCACATTTCATGGCATCGATGGGATCGGAAAGAAGATCAACGCGGTGAAAGGTGTGATCGAAGGGCTTGGCCTCACCAATTGTACCGCCGAACAGATCCGATCGGAAGATCATAAAGACAGATATGATTTCGTCGTGAGCCGCGCGGTCACCACGCTGCCGGAGTTCATCCAGATGACGAAACACCTTGTCCCCAAAGGCAACGGCCGGTTGCTTTACCTCAAAGGTGGCGAACTCGCGGACGAGATCCTTCCACTGAAACAGAAAGTGCGCGTTTACGAACTGAACGAGATCTTCGAAGAGGAATTCTTTGGAACGAAGAAAGTGGTTGAAGTGATGTTATAGTCATTGGAATTCCGATCGATCCGGACCTAGTTCGAAGAAAAAATAATTTGCTGGTTCATGCATATTTGATTTATTCGCATCAATAAATCTTGTCATCATGACCTTCTTTACTCGCATTTGCCTTCTGGTGATCGGCACCCTGATCCGTGGATATTCCAGCGCACAATGCACCTCTGGGTATTCCACTTCACCTTCTTCTGGAAATTATCCGGCTACGGCCGGTACTGCCAGTTTCCAGGTTAATATTCCATCCGGCTGCGGCTATTTTGCGATCCCGGGGAACTGCTTCACATGGATCGGTGATGTGCAGAGTGGGCCGACGGGAACGGTCACTTTTTTCAGATCGGCCAATACTTCCTGTAATAGCAGGTCATGTTCCATTGTGATAACGAATGGATTGGATCAAGTGACCTCATTCAACGTTACGCAGCAGGGCCTTGGCAGCATCTCTGCACCAGGACCTATTTCTGGCACAAGTACGTTCTGTGGATCCGAAAGCGAACAGTATTCCATCGCTTCAGTGAATGGTGCGACCAGCTATACTTGGTCGTTCACAGGTGAAGGCGTTCCCTCCGGATCGGGTACCTCCATCGAGTTCACTCCACTGAGTAGCGGTGTTCTTAGTGTGGTGGCGAACAACAATTGCGGCAGCAGTGCTGCTTCCAACCTGTCCATCGATATCATCGAAACCCCGATCGCACCTGTTGCGATCCTGGGGGATATCTCCACTTGTGTCAATGACTCAGGTACCTTTTCGATCGAACCGGTGGCTGATGCAAGTTCGTATGTATGGAGCTTCAATGGTGACAGCATCACCACTACATCGGATACGAGCATGAGCTTCATGCCTGCCATGGAAGGGACCCTTTCCGTGATGGCAATGAACCAATGCGGAATAAGTCCGGCCACCGAACAGCAGATCCAATTCATAACGGTCCCTGATCAACCCGTTTCAATAAGTGGCGAAGATTCGGTTTGCATGAATTCCACGAATACCTACTCCGTAGTTCCAGTGGCGGGTGCTATCAGCTATTCCTGGAACCTGGCAGAAGGCTGGACAGGTGGCTCGGATTCCACCTCTATCATCGTGGATGTCGCCGATCAGGGCGGCGAGCTGCATGTGGCCGCAGTGAACCAGTGTGGCATGGGCGAACCGGTCACGTTCCAGATCGATATGCAGGCATCAACATTATCTCCGGGACCCATCTCAGGACCGTCAGTTCTATGTAACAATTTTACCACGACGTATTCCATTGAAGCAGTCCCGGGTGCCTTGGATTATATGTGGGAATTTCCAGATCAATGGACTGGAATTATAAACGGTCCAACGATCGGAATAAATGCCGGATCAGGTAGCGGTTCGATCGGGGTCTCGGTCTTTGATGGTTGTGTAAACAGCGAGCCCATTACTCTGGATGTCACCGTTGGGACCATTCCTGCGATGCCATCACCCATCATTGGTGGAAGTCTTGCTGTTTGCCCAGGCGCGACCCAAGCATACTCTGTCACTGCTAATGCCCAGGTCGATTCCTACGTGTGGACGCTGCCCAATGCATCCTGGTCCGGGACTTCGACCAGCGCTTCGATCCAGACCACGGTGGGTTCCACCGGCGGACCTCTTCAGGTAGCGGCTGTCAATGCCTGCGGCACCGGTCCAGCGAGAACAGCGAACATTACCGTATTGGGCACGCCGGCACCGCTTGCCAGCATCTCCGGCGATGGCACCCCATGCATCAACGAACCCACCAACTACATAGCCACATATGTCGCCGGGATGCAGTATGTATGGAATTTCACCGGGGCTGCTCAGTCGGAGATCATCACATCATCGAACCAGGTTTCGATCACATGGACAGATGTTGGGGTCGGCACCATCGCAGTAGCGGCGATGAACAGCTGCGACCTTGCAGGCCCGCAGATCGACAACAACATAAACGTACAATCCTGTGCTTTCATTGATGAACATGGTGATCTGGGCGACTGGCAGGCATATCCTAATCCTGCGGTCAGTGAGTTCAACCTGCATTATTCCGGTGGTGGCAACATTGGCCTCACTCGAATTGAGATCTTCGATCTCACCGGCAGGTGTGTCTTGACCGATGTTTACTCACCAACATCCAGAAATGTGCTGTTGATACCTATTGAGCAACTCTCGGCAGGGAAATATTTCATCCGGCTGATACACCAGGATAAGCGTACGCTCTTCCCGTTGATGAAGATCTAACAGGAACCGCGGTCCGACAAGGATCATGTTCACCGAGAACATGATCCTTGATCTCGATCGTGCGGGAAGTGATCGACCCAATGAAGAAAGAACTCGGTGGCATGGCCTTTCCGAGCCCTTACCATGCACCATCTATCGATCAAATGTGGAATTACTACATTCTTACCACCGGCACGTGTACAGGTGATCGGTCACCTTTTATCACGACATGATAGGTCCCCGGTGCTCGATCGGAAAGATCGAGAGTGATACGGGTCTCGTTGATCATTGACGAGCGGATCATGCTTAAGGGAGTTGTCCTTCCTGCGGTGTCCAAGAGATCGATGCTCACATTTTGCCCCATTTCGCCTAGAAAGATCACTGTTGCAATACCTGTGGTGGGGTTGGGCACGATAGCGGCATGCATGGGCTCACGCAATCCGGTGACACTTACCGGATCGTGTTCCAGCTTCATGAGCCAAAGATCGAAGTCGCCATGATTGCCGATCACATCACCATCCGTCGAATTCGTAAAACCTCCAAGAATGATCGATCCCCCTGATCTGATCACCCTGTTGGCCCTATCGGTTTCTGAACCTCCGTATACTCGTTCCCACAGAATGTTCCCTTCATCGTCCAGGCGGATCACCCATGCATCGGTTTCTCCGAAATTCTCAAAAATATCACCGTCGTCCGATAATGCACCTCCAGAGTGGATAAAGCCACCATCATCGATCAGGATGAGGTCATTGGCATTATCATTCATACTTCCGCCATAAGTCATGGAGGTGATCACCGTACCCTCTTCGTCAAGTACCAGATGCCATACATCCGCTCCTCCGTGGGTCGAGTTCAGATCGCCATCGATCGAAAAGCTATGACCGCTGATATGGATGACATCTGAAGAGTCGATACGTATGCGGTTGCATGCATCGATGGACGTTCCCCCGTATGTTTCCCCCCATACCAAATCGCCTGAAGCCGTATACCGGGCTATGTACACATCGGAGATCTGCAGATCTATCCTGGTCGCAACACCGATATCCCCATTGGAGAACAAGTCCAGGGAATACCCGGTGTCCTCACCAGCGCCTCCCAATGATCTTTCCCATAGCAGAAGACCATCGCCATCGACCTTGAGCAGCCACGTGTCGTTCAATCCGAAGTTCTCGGTGATCATTCCATCTGTGGAATTGGATCTTCCGATCACATAGTAATTCCCTTCCTCATCGGCCAACAAGCCGAATCCCTCATCGTTACCGCTTCCACCATAGGACTTTTCCCATTCGATCTCTCCGCTCGGATCGAGTTTGACCAGCCAGATATCCTTACTGCCAAGCGCCACGGAGACATCGCCATCGAGTGATTGTGTGCTCGCCAGCAACAAGTAACCCCCTTCACTAGTCGATATTATTTCCGATCCATTATCTAGGCTGGCACCGCCGTAACACCTTTCCCATTCCAGTATTCCATTCGCATCCGTCTTAACCACCCAAGCATCTGTGCCTCCATGATTGTTGCTCACCTGGCCATCCGTTGATGTGGCATACCCAATAAGAATGAACCCATTATCAGCGGTCATGTGGAGATCACGTAATTGATCGTCATCCGTGCCGCCGAAGCATCGTTGCCAGATGATATCGGGCCCGTCCAATTGGGCATTTACTGAAATGGAAATAAGTGCGAGGGAAAAAAATGCAAGTGCTTTCATGACGCGGTGATCTGCCGCTAATCTATGTCGGCACGTGGGATCATCCGCAGTGAACGTGTGCTTTCATTGATGCGCTTGGTGGAAAGAGCACTGTTCTGCGTATCCAGATCCAGAGGTTAAGGCCCGATCCCATATCTGTACACTTTGCAGTTCGTGATAACCTCAGGTATCGCTCACAGCATTTCAAAGGTGGTGCATGTGATCCGCGACATCAATACCGATTGCATCATGAATCAGATCGCCGGATGCATTCAGGAATTCTGCATCGGAGCCGTTCCATGCCTTGTACTCGCTCGTGCTGAAAACGATCGTTCGGGTTGGAGATCGAAAGGGAATGGCTCTGTGGCAGCTCTCCGAAAACAGGAAAGAACTCATCGTTGATCGCGTCACCATTGGCCGTGATCACGTTCGGCACGTGAAGGCACATCGAATCCATCTGTAGATGGAGCGGTGTATCCAGCGTGACCGCCGATCGGAATAGGATGGTCCCATCATCCTTTTTGCATGATCCCAGGACCAAGATCCCTGAAATGATGATGGCCGTTAAACGCATTGATCATTCATGAAATTCGTGATATGAAGATCGATGATCCAGGTCACATATCAAATCGACCTGTTCACATTTGTCGCTGTGGTCCGCCAGAGAGCAACCCGCAACCCTCAACCTCTCAACAACCTCAACTCTTCAACCCGCACTCCCGCCGTGTATCGCCACCATCCGATCGGCGATATGATCGAACAGGTTCTTCAGCGGTTTCTCCACCATCATCTTGATGAATGTGTTCAATTCCGCATTGAACACCTGCCAGGCTTTGGTGCTGCCGCCCTGATCCTCCAAATACACATCCAGCGTGAATGGAAAGGGACTGCGCTCGGTGGCTTCCATCCGCACATGGTTGGGCTCGGTGCCACCTGCCAGTCTTAGACCGATCGTAGCGGCACCTTGCACTTTAAAGGAACATGAACTTCCATCGCTCTGCCATTCGCTGATCCGGTCCTGCGGCAACAATTGCTTGAAGTTGTTCATGTCCTGTAGGAACGTGTACAATTCCTCAGGCGGCTTGGCGATCTGCACGGTCTTGCTTTCGATCCGGGTCATGGAATAAGTGAAAAGTGAAACGTGAAAGTGAATGGTGACTGGTGAATGGGATCGGGCTCGATCAATGCGGCGCGATCGGCGATGTTTGTTTCACATCATTTCCCCAATTCGCCGGATCGACGCGCCATTCGTTCAATTTCGGAAGATCCTCCTTTGCGATCGAACCGCTCTTGATCGCTTGATCGAGCAGCACTGGATAGCTCGTCAACGTGTGCAATTTCACGCCGGCTTCTTCGAATGCTTTCTTTGCTTGATCGAAACCATACGTGAAGATAGCGGCCATCCCGAGCACTTCACATCCCGCGTCACGCAAGGCCTGTACAGCGTTCAAGCTGCTTCCTCCGGTGCTGATCAGATCTTCGATCACTACTACTTTACTTGCTTTGGACAGATCGCCTTCCACCTGGTTCTTCAACCCATGACCTTTCGCGCCGGTACGCACATAGACGAACGGAAGATCCAACGCTTCCGCGACAAGCACACCATGTGCGATCCCGCCGGTGGCAACACCTGCGATCATTTCAGCATCCTTGAAGTTCTCCTGCACGATCGCAGCGAACCGATCGCGAATGAAGGTGCGCACTTCGGGATGCGACAGCGTTTTCCGGTTGTCGCAATAGATCGGCGATCGCCAACCGCTCGCCCATGTGAACGGCTCCTTTGGACTTAATTTGACAGCCTTGATCCGGAGAAGATGCTGCGCCATCTGCAGCCCCTGATCTTGCGAAGAACTCATGGAACGAAGGTATGAAGTCTACATCGGCGGCAGGCGCGTGACGATCACGGATCGACCATCGGAGAGCGTTGCAACGGCGCGATCGGAACGGATCAGGATCGGGTCGGAAAAAGATCTTGATGAAGCATTACGAACGATCAATGGATCTGGAACTGATCGCAGTTTTCTTCTGCATCCCGATCGGAATTTCGCTCTGTGGGACCGCTTCAGCGCCCGATCCAAATTCGTGCAGGCCGCAGGCGGCGCGGTGCAGGATCAGCACGGACGATTGCTCGTGATCAAACGTCTCGGCAAATGGGATCTCCCGAAAGGAAAAGTGGATAAAGGAGAATCGATCGAAGAGGCGGCGATACGCGAGGTGGAAGAGGAATGTGGCATCGATGGATTGAAGATCGTTCGCCCGCTCGCTGTTACCTGGCACACGTATGAGCGAAATGGAAAGGACCACCTGAAACGCACCGATTGGTTCCTGATGACGGCCTCATCCGATAAGCCACTCACGCCGCAGATCGAAGAACAGATCGAGGAAGTTCGTTGGATGACAAATGAGGAAGTGGATCGGCTGAAATCGGAAACTTATCCTTCACTGATAAGGGTGATCGAAGCATGGGAAATGGCCGGACAACCGACAACCGACAACTGACAACTGCACATCAATCGTCCCACACCTTGATGCGCTGATCCTTCTGGCGATCGATCTTCGCCTTATGGAAGATCGCCGCCATGCCAGCGCTTGGCAAAGGCGCGGGCGAATGAGTGAGCTTTCCATCCTGCAGAATGAAGAACGCCGGAAGCGCCCTGATCCGAAGATCCTCGCGCAACTTTTGTTCAGCCTGCGCGTGAAGCCAACGGATCTTCCGCGGACGTGGAGAAACATATTTCTTCAGGTCTTCGAATTCCCGATCCAGGCCGATCGCGATGATCGGGATGAGGCCGTCATACTCCTCGGCAAGCTGCTCGAGCGCCCGGATCTCCTGTTCACAATACGTACACCAGCTCGCCGTAACAGCGATCACCAGCGGGCCTTCCTCCAACTCCGGGATCTGCGCTGGATCGCCTTTCATATCCTGCAGCAACATCGGTGGCAGAGCGGACCCGGCCCGCATCGCGGTAAGATCCCAGATCATGTTCGTTGCGATCAGCCGATGCATCCCGAAGGCCGATCCAACTTTCACATTTTCGAGTTGTGTAAGCGCACTTTTTGCATCCAGGAATTTCGCGTGGAAGTTCTCGTACAACTCCTCGATCAAAACCAGTTCGCGCAGCTGCGCATCCTTCAGGAATTCATTCCGTGCGAGCAATGCGTGCAAGCTGTCGGCATCCTGCCGTGACATCGCTTCGTTGAATGCCTTTTCGTTGCGGCGCGCCAGCATCTCCAGTTCACCTTCATAGAAGGTGCGTATAAATCGGATGTATTCGGGATCATCGTGGCGCACCGGCCGATCCTTCAGGTAGCGCTCGAACAATTCGCGATCGTTCGCCCTTGGCCCTTGTAACAATCCACCCACGCTATACTGCAGGTATTGCTTGAACCAGGGATCATCGACCTCGGCGTAGAAACGATCCAACTTTTGCATGAAACTGTCCACTTTGGCCTTGGACAGCATCGGAGTGACGAAGAGCGTCGGGGGTCTTTCGCTCGTATCGGCCGGTTGTTCCGATCGCCGTACGACATCAAGCGCCTGCATGCCTGCCGCTTCATCGGTGGCAAGGTCTTCGGCCACGAAAGCATCGATCCGTTCGTTCAGGTCGGTGATCAACGCATTGATGTCGAACGGCGAGATGCCGGTGAATTGCAGTTCAACGCGTGTGTTGGTGCCCAAGCTTCGGGGCACGCCAGGCGCCGCAGGTGGAAAATGGATGTTGAGATCGCTGCCGGGCCGCACGAACAGATCCCCCGCCAGGTTACCGATCCGCAGCTGGATCTTCTGCGTGCCTTCCACTTCACCACGAAGGATCGTTGTATCGCCGATCGGTTCTTCGGCCAGCCGAACGGTGCGCAAGGTGATCAGATCGTCGTAGTGCGACATCACCACCATTTCACCTGCATGATCGGGTGCTGAAAGACGAATGGTGAATTCCCCCGCGATCGCGGAGGAACAACAATTCAAACCGACCACGATCGCCGCGATGCGCATCCTCATCTTCTGCCCAGGTCCATTGGCACCAACGCTGAAACGTCCGCCTTATTGGCGATCAGTTCGCGCACGATGGTGCTGCTGATGTGCGCATGTTCCGGCGCACTCGGCAGGAAGATCGTTTCCACGCCGGTCATCTGCCGGTTCATCAGGGCGATGCTCCGCTCGAAACCATGATCGGTGCTGTTGCGCAAGCCGCGCACGATGAAACCTGCGTTCACCCGGCGGCAGAGATCCACCGTCAATCCATCGAAAGCGATCACCTCGATTCGCGGGTCACCCGAGAACGCTTCACCGATCCAACGCATGCGTTCCACCTGCCCGAACATGGTGCGCTTGGTGCTGTTCACGCCCACACCGATCACGATCTTTTCAAAAAGCGGCAATGCGCGTTGCACGATCGAAACATGTCCATTGGTGATCGGATCGAACGTTCCAGGAAAAACTGCGATCGGTCGGCTCATGGTGCCAAATTACCGATCTGTTGGATCGAAGCTTCCTCTGATAATTTCAGCGACCTTGAACACACCCGTCGCGTCGTTGCGCTTTCGCCGTTGAACAGGCTTTTGCATTTTGCCGTTTTTGCGCCTCCGCTTCGTATCATCCACAATTCATCAACATCGGGTAACGATCCGCGGCATACTGTCCGATCTTCGCGAGCCGATCATGGAGATGCACACCACCATTACTGTTGATGCCCATCTCGCCACACTTCCGCCCGATCGCCTGGAGATCGTTCAGCGTGTGCGCCGGGCCATCTTCCGCATCCATCCTGAAGTGACCGAACGGATGGCTGCCGGCATTCCCGCCTATTTCCTCGAGGATCATCCTTTCCTTTCCATCGCCAGCCGCAAGAACTACATCGCGCTCTATATCGTTCCGCATGATCTGCTCAACGTGTTCAAGACCGATCTGCGGCAATATGATCACGGCCGTTCATGCGTCCGTTTCAAGCGGCTCGATCCGCCGTTCTTCGAATTGATCCAACAGATCATCCGGTACACCGGCAGCCAGCTTTCCACAAGCAAGTTCTATAAACCGATGGCCGGCAACAGGCTGGTGCGCACATCCTGATCCGCTTCCCTCCTACCTTCGCGCGAATGGCGGAAAAGATCATCGTTCTCGATCACGATACCGTGCGGCGCAAGATCGAACGGATCGCTCACCAGTTGCACGAGGAACATTTCGAGGAAGGTTCCATCGTATTGATCGGCATCGCCGATCGGGGCGCGGTGTTGGCGCGGCGCCTCGCCAAACGTTTGCAGGAGATCTCCGATCTGGATGTGATCTATGCGCAGATCACGCTCGACAAGGACAAACCCCTTGAAACACCGATCGAACTTTCCATCGATCGAAAAGATCTGGATGGAAAGGTCGTGGTGCTGGTGGACGATGTGCTCATGAGCGGACGCACGTTGATGTACGCGGTATCCTATCTGATCCAGGGTACGTTGAAGAAACTCATGACCGTAGTGCTGGTGGATCGCATGCATCGCCGCTACCCGGTGCGCGCCGATATCGTGGGCCTCACCTTGAGCACCACCTTGCAGGAACACATCAGCGTTGAGCTTGGGAAGAAGGATGCGGTCTACCTCGCGTGAAGATCGAGCAGTTGCCTGATGCGATCCGCGATCGCTGCGGGAGTTCCCGTTGCCTTCATTCTCCATTGCGCCCGGGCGTAGACCGGCAGGCGGCTCGCGAGCAGATCGTTCACCTTCTCATGGAGCGCACTCCCTTTAAGACCATGGAGCAGCGGCCGATCACCGCCCGCGCGTTCGATCCGGGGCATGAGCACATCGATCGGCACATCGAGCCACACCACCGTGCCTGCGGCTATCATTCGCACCATGTTATCGCCGGCCATGGGAGTACCGCCGCCCGTTGAAATGACCACATTGGTACGCCTGGCAACCTCGCCGATCATCTCCGCCTCCATCCGCCGGAATTCCGCTTCACCCTTCTCTTTGAAAAAAGGCAGCAACGGCCCCACCTTTTCCTCGATCCTGCGGTCGAGATCCACATGCTCGCGTCCCAGCAACCTGGCCAGTTCGCGGCCAACACGGGTCTTTCCGCTGCACATGAAACCGATCAGGAAGATCGGCGGGGCTGGATCGGCGTGGTTGTTCAATGGCCGAAAGATCGCACCTTCGCGGTGATCGAGATGGAACTGAAAGAAGCGAACGATCGCAGTACGATCAAGGATTGGATGGATCTGCCCTGGAAGATCTACCGGAATGATCCGAATTGGATCCCCCACCTGCGGCAGGATGTCGCGAAGGTCTTCGATCCGGCGAAGAACAAATTGCTGAAGGACGGAAAGGCGATCCGCTGGGTCTTGTACGGGCAAGGCGGGGAACCGATCGGGAGGATCGCTGCATTCGTGAACCCGAAGACGGCCTATACCGAGGCCCAGCCCACCGGTGGAATGGGTTTCTTCGAATGCATCAATGATCACGCGGCGGCGAAGAAGCTGTTCGATGCAGCACGCGACTGGCTTTCGGCACTGGGCATGCAGGCCATGGATGGGCCGGTGAACCTGGGCGATCGCAACATGTTCTGGGGTCTGTTGATCGAGAATTTCACCGATCCACCGATCTACGGCACCAACTACAATCCGCCATACTACCGCGAACTGCTGGGGAACTTTGGGTTCCAATTGTACTTCAACCAGCTCTTCTTCAAGCGATCGGCACTTGAACCGGTGCCGCCCATCTTCCACCGGAAGTTCAAGCAGCTGGAAGATGATCCGAACATAAGGATGCACGATTCCGTAGGGCGGAGCGTTGAGCAGATCGCAGAGGATCTCCGTACTGTTTACAATGATGCGTGGGTGGATCATGAGAACCACAAACCGATGGACGTGCCCACTTCTTTGAAACTGGTGCGCACCATGAAGCCGGTTATGGATCCGCGCCTGGTGATCTTCATCCGGTACGCCGGCAAGCCGATCGCGATGTACATAAGCCTGCCTGAACTCAACGAGATCTTCCGGTACGTGAACGGCGACCTCAACTGGTGGGGAAAACTGAAGTTCCTCTACCACCGGTGGCGTGGGGCGGTGGAAACAATGACGGGGATCGTGTTCGGCGTGTCCAAGGAATTCCAGGGGAAAGGGATCGAAGGGGCGTTGATCGTGTTCGCGGAGAAGAACATCGTAGCAAAAAAACTTTACAAGGACACCATCCTCACCTGGATCGGGGATTTCAACCCACGGATGATCAAGGTATGCCAGAACCTGGGCGCAGTGAACTACCGCACACTGGCCACGTTCCGCTTCCTTTTCGATCGAAGCAAGCCCTTCGAGCGGCATCCGATCATTGAGAAGAAGTGAACAAACGGTTCGGTGTTTTGGGAAGGTTGCTTACTTTTGCGCTCCCATTGCGGAACAGTTCACTGTTCCAGTGGTGTGGAAAGATCCTGTAGCTCAGCTGGTAGAGCACGACACTTTTAATGTCGGGGTCCTGGGTTCGAGCCCCAGCGGGATCACATCGAAGGGAGGCTTAGGCCTCCCTTCTCCGTTGGAGATCATAGGGTTGCAGCGAATCCTTGAGGGTTACCCAATGCTCAGGGGCGAATTAGGGGCGAATTTTTAACAAATGAATTTATTTGATCAGTCGCCTTCAAAATGCTTTGACGGCTAAGGGCTCCGCTGGCTATCAAGAAAGTGTTAGGTTGGTACAATGGAAGAACAACTGCATCGGGAGATATTGGATTTCGCTCTCAAGCTTTTGCACGGCTTCCAACATGGGAGCCTCATATCCGCACAAGATCTGGAAGCAGGATATCATTGACCATTTACATCGGCAAGGGCGTCCAAACCGAGCTGAGGGTCAATACAACTATGTCGTTGAGCATCTACAACGCGAGGGCTTCATTGAGATCTCGCAGCCTGTAAATATTTCCGTTGCTGATATACACAGTGATACACGTACAATGACATTGCTGAGTGAAGGAAGGAATTTCTATTTGAAAGGAGGCTATCAAGCAGCCCATAGGAAAGAGCAAAAAGAGGTTCGGTTCAAAACGACATACCTTATCCGTACCACTGATTATATCAGGCCTATCCTTGGTAGCATCAGTGGTTCAATACATACATCAATTACGAATCACGGAATGCGAACGAGGAATTTGAAGAGCGGATCGAAACACTAAAAGCATCGTTCAAACAACCTCAGAATCATCCCCCGTTGGAAACGCTTTCTGCGGTAAAGGATTCTGTTCCTCCTCAACAGTGACCTCCGTGCTCTTGTAATAAGGCCTTCCCCCGCCCCGAGGTCTAAAGGATCTTGCGCCTAGATAAACGCTTACGGTTCCAGCCAGGCTCTGGCGATCTCCTCAGAATATTCAAAGAAGGCTTGCGCTCGTGGGGTGGTGTCGGAAGTCATCGTATGGATATAACTCCACATGCACAATAATGACAACATCATAAAAGAAACAGCTGACATGATCTAAAGCGAGCATCATGGCAAGCGCATCAGCCTTGTCGCCAGTCCGTGTATTTTCACGTAGGGTGTCCGTGAAAATTCCCGAGTTTGTTTTTTCAGCGATAGACCATAGCTTTGGATCTTCACTAAAACAATTACATCATGAAAACCTATCAGATCTTTCTTGTAGCTGCAGTAGTTTTAGGCAGCTTAAGTTCTTGTGTAAAAGAAGATGTTCCCGTGCAAGTCGGCTCTTCTGAAACAATCGCGTCCTCGGGCATTCCAAAGGCGAATGGTCCGATTCAGTTCAGATTCAGACATCCATGTGATGGTGGTATAGGTGCCTGTGTAATAATTCCCATTGGACGTATGAATGTCACACAACAGGATAGTCTTGACGGTTACGGACATGCTGATTTGGAATTCCCAACTACCAGTAGTGTGACTATTATACCATGGAGACCCCTAGATGATGGAAGCGGCAGGTTAGTGCTGGATGATGACTGGAGCGTCACCTCTCAGGCTGCTGCTCTTTACAATAAATCCTCCATAACACTTAAGGCAGGAACCTACACGATGAATTACTCAAATGTCAACGATAGATACGGCCGTGTGACGGTGGATGCAGATGTACAGTAATGATCAAAGGGGGGGATTTCACCCCCCTGTTATCTCTTCAGATATGAAACTTCACCTTTTCAAATACTTTTTGCTTCTACCCCTAATGCTTTTAGCAAGCTGTGGTAGGATGATAAATAGCATGTACGGCATGCATGCTTATGACAAGGATATAAATGCGGAGGATATCGAACGTCTGAGTTCACGAATGAACATTCCACCTCAGAGGCACTTTTATGTGAAGGAGAAATATTATGATCATGTTTCTGGCATGCATCAGCCCAATGAACGGTTTCAACAGGCATTGTTACAGCCCATGCAATTAAGATACTTTGATAAAACTGGCACGCTCGAAGCGTTGCTTGTGAATTGCGATGTTGGTGGTTTTCCAAATTTGAAGTGGGAAAATTTCAATGTGTTGGATTCTATACCGATCAATAGTCCGATTTTGAGCGACAGTCTTTGGAGTATTCAAGATGAAATGCAATTTGTCGGATCCTATGATGGAGGAACTATTCCATTGAGCGTTAAAGCTGAACATCAGATCCACATGTTTTGGTCCTATCGCATGGGTAGGCAGGCTGTGAGGTTAAAGCGACTGTTAGATAAACTGCAACAACGAGAACAGAATCAGCTTGAGGTATTCTACTTTAACATTGATTCCTTATATCAGGATTGATAATGGAAGGCAATGTTCGAGACATGAAGGAAGGCCGCAAGATCCTAAAGCTGGCTGAGTTTTTCGCGCATCAAACCCAAGAATCTCCAGCAAACACAGGAAACAAGGAATCACGGTTGCACTAAATCCCTTACCCATTGCAGCTTTCAGAAGGAATCGGGGTCCTGGGTTCGAGCCCCAGCGGGATCACAGAGGAAAGGCGCCTTGCGGCGCCTTTCCTCATTTTTCGTCCTTCCCTTTCACCCTGTCGTTGCCCTTGCTGTTGCCCTGGCCGCCTGCGGCCTTGCGCTTCTCCACAAGCCGGTCCTTGGGGTTCTGGTTCGATCCGCGTTGCTCCTGCTGGCTGAATTTGTTCCGTGTATCAGGCATGGTTCGATGTTTTTATCAGGGCCACAAGCGCAATGCCAGCAGCGCGTTCCACGCCCAAGGCGAGATGGCTCAGTTACGGGAGAAGCACGCCAGCTACCTTCGCCCCATCGTGGAGTTCGCTCCCATAGCCGCTGGTGATCGCAACGCTTTCGAAGCGTTGTTCAGGCTGCATTACCGGGCGTTGTGCGCATTCGCCCATGGTTACGTGAAGGATGCGGATCGGGCCGAGGACCTTGTTCAAGACTTGTTCTTCAGGCTCTGGCTCGATCGCGAGAAGTTGCAGGTGAACACCTCGCTGAAGGCATATCTCTATGCCGCGGTGCGCAATCGCTGCCTCAACGCCGTGAAGAGCCACAGCCGCATGGTCGTTCTCAACGACGAAGCCGAAGATCGCGCCCATGACGAACCGATACCCGAAGATGAACATACCCTGCGGATCGCACGGGTGCAGGCGGCGATCGAAGAACTTCCCGAGGAACGCAGGAAGATCTTCAAACTGAGCCGTTATGAAGGCTTGAAATACCAGGAGATCGCCGACAGGCTGGGCATCTCGGTGAAGACAGTGGAGAACCAGATGGGGCGTGCATTGAAGACATTGCGCGAGGAACTCGCCGATCTGGTGCTGTTGCTGCCATGGCTTTTCTGGATCGGCGATTCCATCGATGGGGGTTTATGATCCCCCGATCGTCATACCCATAGGAAGAAGTGGATCAACCTTCGATCAATAGCGATCTGCTCGCGCTTTACCTGGCCGGCGAGGCCAGTGAAGAGCAACGGCTATTGGTGGATCGCTGGGTCGCTGAAGCGCAGGATAACGCAGTGGAATTCCAACGGATGCAACGCATCTGGGACCTCAGTGCTGATCCTTCCGACCTTCGGATCGATGAGGGGGCCGCGTTCGAGAGGTTGATGGCGCGCATCACGCGAGAGGAAGAAAGAGGAAAGGTCATCCCGATCGGCCGGTTGCGATGGACCACCTGGATCGCAGCAGCGGCAGTGATCGCGGGCCTGGTATTCGCTGCACGCATTTTCTGGCGTGCACCCGCACCGGAAGTTCTCATGGCCGGCTCCGCACCGATCGAGGCCACCCTAACGGATCGAAGCCAGGTCGTGCTTTCCGCTGGAAGTACGATGGAAGTGGTGATGGAGAAGCAACGCCGCGTGCAATTGACCGGCAAGGCGTATTTCGAAGTGCAACGCGATGAGCAAAGACCTTTCATCGTGCGAACGGGTGATGTGATGGTGACCGTGCTCGGGACCGCGTTCACCGTTTCGGCATATGATACTTCGGAGTTCGTGGTGGTGCGTGTGCGTGAAGGCGTGGTGAGGATGGCCGGTGGCGATGAGGCCATTGAATTGCGCGCCGGCGAGCAGGCCCGATTCCATCGCAAAAGACATTTCCTTGAACGCGCACCGGGTCCACCGGCCGAGGTCTGGGGCCTTCGCATCCTTCAATTCGAGGAAGCCACGCTGCACCAGGTGGCCGAACAGCTCCAGCAGGTGTACGATGTGCAGATCGATCTGCGCACAACAGCGATCGAGAACTGCCGGTACACCGCCGAATTCGACGATGAACCGATCGCCACGATCATGAACGTGATCGCCGAAACCTTCGGATTGCAGCTCGAACAATTGAACGCAAAGCATTTCATTCTTGATGGTGAAGACTGCGAATGAACGCGCACTCGTGTTGCTGCTGCCGATCGTACTGATCTGCTACGCACGATCCATATCGTTCGCCCAGGATCCCATCCTGCAACGGCGTATTACGGTGTATGCCGAGAACGTGCGCATGCAGACCGCGCTGTCGTTGATGGCGAAGGATGGCGGCTTCAAGTTGAGCTACAATGCCGCAGTGATCCCGGCGGATAGCATCGTTACTGTGAAAGCCGAGAAAGAAAAGGTGGATCCCGTACTTCAACGGACACTTCCGCGTGGAACACAATGGAAGGAAAGCGGCGAACACCTCATCATCACCGGTGGATCCACCCGGAAACAACGGTTCATCGCTGCCGGACAGGTGTACGACGCAAGGCGGGGGAACCCGATCGCCAGCGCATCCGTGGTGGACGTGAAGCGCAAGAACGCAGTGGTGACCGCGGACAACGGTGGTTTCGAGATCACACTCGCCGGGGATCTGGAAAGCACACCACTCCTCTTCTCCCGCCGGGGCTACCGCGACACCGTGATCTTCGTGCCACGCAATGCGGTTATCGGCAAGGTGAAGCTCGTACCGGTCGAACGGATGGAACGCCTCGATCCGATCTGTCTGCAGGACCGGTGTGGGATCGAGGACCTGGGTGTCGCACGATCGCTGATCCCAGCAAGCCAGATCCAGCAGACGGCGAACCTTCAATACAGTGAAAAGAGCGATTGGCAACTATCGCTGATCCCTTCGATCGGCACGAATGGCCGCATCAGCGGATCGGTGGTGAACCATTTCTCGTTCAACGTGATCGGCGGCTATTCCCATGGTACGAAAGGTTTCGAGCTTGGTGGTGCCTTCAACATGGTGGCCAACGACATGCACGGATCGCAGATCGCCGGCGCTGCGAACCTTGTGGGCGGCCATACGCGCGGGGTGCAGATCGCCGGTGGCGTGAACCATGCCATGCGATCATCACAAGGGTTGCAGTTGGGCGGTGGTGGGAATGTGGTGTGGGACACGCTTTCCGGCGTCCAGGTCGCTGGTGGTGCCAACATCGTGAAACAAGAGATGACCGGGACACAGATCGCCGGTGGTACGAACATCGCACTCCGGGACCTGAACGGCCTGCAGGTGGCGGGTGGTGTGAACATCACGCACGGCGTGGTGAACAAGGCGCAGATCGCGGGCGGCGCCAACTATGCCCGTGCGGTGGAAGGCGGTCAGGTGGCCGGCGGACTGAACATCTCCCTTGGCGATGTTGGTGGCGGCCAGGTATCGGGTGGTGCGAATTACGCGCGATCTGTATCCGGCGGCCAGGTCGCATTGGGGATGAACCTGGTTCCGGGTGAAGTGAGCGGCGGCCAGGTGGGCCTTGGAATGAACTATGCCCATGCCGTAACGGGCGGGCAGGTCTCCCTGGGCGCTAACATCGTTGCCGGCGATGTGGAGGCTGGCCAGGTGGGATTGGTATCGAACTACGCGGCGAATGTGATCGGCGGGCAATTCAGCCTTGGTGCGAACATCGTGTCGGGCAGGATCGAAGGTGGCCAGGTGGGTGTGCTCAACTTCGGCCGCAAAGTAAAAGGCGGCCAGGTCGGGATCCTCAATTTGAGCGATTCGTTGGATGGTGCATCCGTCGGCCTGCTCTCGATCGCTTTGAAGGGTTATCACCGGTTGGATGTGATCACCAACGATGTCTTTCCGCTGAGCCTGCAACTTCGCACGGGTACCAGGGGATTCCACAACATCCTGGGCTGGTCACCACCTATCGGACCGGATGAACGCTGGGGATTCCTCTACGGCTTCGGTACTGAACCGCGCCTTGGAGAACACCTCCGCATGAGCATCGATCTTACAGGTGAACAGGTGATCGAGCAACGTGAATGGGTGGACGCCGTGAACATACTTGGTCGTTTCGGGATCGGACTGCAATATGTCCTGGCCGATCGGGTCCACGTTGGTGCGGGACCGGTGATGAATCTGCTCATCTCGGATCTACGCGATCTTGAGAACGGACCGCATGTGAGCACGCTGCCCCCTGTGGATCCGATCCATGAAAGCTTCCGTGGTGATATGAAGTTGAGCGCCTGGATGGGCTGGCGCGCCGGCGTAGGTGTGCGGTTCTGATCTGCCGCTGATGTACGGTGGCTGCCGCTCATACTTTGAGGCGGTCTTCAAGTGGGGGTTCCCTGTCACAGGTGTGTCTTAGGGGAAACGAACACACAAATGAACTTCCGCTTCACTCTTTCGATCGCGACCCTCGCCCTTTCCACCATCAGCTTCGCACAGGACAGCACGGCCATACGCACATTGCTTGGCGGCAATGATAAGATCGCGCATGGCGGCTGGGGCGCACCGACCACCCACTACACACGCGTTATGGACCAGGACGCACTGCTCGTAGGGGGCCGCGGTGGTTGGTTGATCGATCACCGCGTAACGATCGGCCTGGCCGGACAGGGCCTCACCACACCGGTGTACAACAAGGCCTATGACACCTTTCTCGTAGAGAACGGCGAACTGCCCAAATACAAGAGCATATTGAACATGGGTTACGGCGGTCTGTTGATCGAGCCCATCATAGGGTACAGATCACCATTGCACGTAAGCCTTCCGATCATCATCGGGGCCGGTGGCATCGGTTACCAGTACTTCAGCGCACTACCGCCACAAGTGGATCACCTCAAATATGATGATCATTCACAAGCCTTCTTTGTGGTGGAGCCGGGGATCGAACTAGAGATGAACATCATTCCGCTGGTACGCCTTGGCCTTGGCGCATCGTACCGCTATACCAGCGATATCGATCTGCCTGAAACGCCCAAGGACGCGTTGCACGGATTCAACGCAGGTGCATCGATCAAGATCGGAAAATTCTGATCGAGGAGAACCGCGTGAGGGAGGCCACAAGCGATGCGCGCCGCCACACTTGTGGCTCACCCGAAAAATAAAGTACGAAATACGATGGGGGTCCTTGAACGGCCGCCTGTCATATCAAAGACAAACGAACAGACGACCATGCGCCATTTTCTGACAACGTTATGGATGGTGATCGCGGGAGCCGCGATCGCACAAGGAAATCTCCAGACCGTGCGAGGCACGGTGGTGGATGCGGATACGCGACAACCGCTCTTCGGGGCCACGGTGATCGTGGCGGACCACGAGCCGCTGATCGGTACCACAACCGATCCGGAAGGCCGCTTCATGATGGAGGCCGTACCGGTGGGCCGGATCGCCCTGCAGGTGCGTATGCTCGGTTACGATGAACAACTGCTCACCAACCTGCTGCTGAACAGCGCCAAGGAACTGGTGCTCGAGATAAAGATGCAGGGATCCCTGGTGCAATTGAACGAAGTGGTGATCAGCGGAAAGAAAGCCCACGGTGAAGTGCGCAACGACATGGCCGTGCTGAGCGCACGCAAGATCGGTGTGGAGGAGACATCGCGCATGGCGGGTGGCATAAACGATCCCGCCCGGATGGTGACGACATTCAGTGGCGTAGCGAGCGATCCTGCGGGCGACAACACGGTGATCGTGCGCGGCAACTCACCCAAAGGGGTGCTCTGGCGGCTGGAAGGGATCGAGATACCGAACCCCAACCACTTCGCGAACGATGGCACCACGGGCGGCCCGATCAACGTGCTCAACAGCGATATGATCGACGACAGCGATTTCTATACCGGCGCGTTCGCCGCGGAATATGGCAATGTGACCAGCGCCGTGTTCGACATGAAACTTCGCGATGGCAACGATCGGGCCCGCGAATACACCTTGAAGGCCGGCGTACTCGGCACCGATCTTACGGCGGAAGGACCCATTCCCGGGATCGGTGGCGGATCTTACCTCGTAAATTACAGGTACAGTTCCCTGGCCCTGCTGGATCAGGCCGGTATCGTGGATTACCAGGGCGTGCCCAATTACACGGATGGCGCCTTCAAATTGAAACTGCCCGCCGGAAAGGCCGGTACCTTCTCGCTCTTCGGCTTGGGTGGAAGAAGCGCGATCGAGCAAAAGGATGAAGGCTTCACCGGCGATACGCTTTTCGCCGAAAGCGAATTCGGTTCACGCATGGGCGTGCTGGGCCTTACGCATACAAGACTGTTCGGATCGAACAACTTCCTGTACTCCACCGTGTCGGTGAGCGGCAATGGCAGTACTTCCGAATGGCGATCGACCGATGCACCCGGCGAAGAACCGCTGCAACTGCGCGAGCAGCAGGACATGCGCCGCTGGACGATGCGTGCGACCAGCACCCTGAACACGCGGATCAACGCAGCGCATAAACTGCGCAGTGGCCTCATCGTTTCGATGGATCGGTACAAACTTCAGATGGACTGGTGGGAATTCGATCCGGGGCGGATGGAACGCGTGCTGGACCAGGAAGGAGAAGCAGTGACGTTCCAGGCCTTCACCAGCTGGAAATGGCGCATGAGCGAAAAGCTCGCGCTCACCACCGGCGTGCACGTGCTGCATTACAGCTTGAACGGATCCACCAGCCTTGAACCGCGGATCGGCATGCGGTACCAGATGGATACGCGCCGTGCCTTCACGATCGGTGCAGGCCTGCACAGCAGAACGGAGAGCGTGATGACCTACCTGGTACGTGCCACGGGTGCGGATGGCAGCACCTACCAGCCCAACCACGATCTGGGCCTCGGCCGCGCCGCCCACGCCGTGATCGGTTATGAGCACATGATCACCGAGGATATCCAATTGAAAGCGGAAGCCTATTACCAATATCAATACGACCAACCTGTTGAGAACAATGGCAACAGCGGGTTCTGGCTGGGCAATTGGGATGGCTGGTTCACCGATCGGGACCTCGTGAACAGTGGGACCGCGACCAACGCTGGAATGGAACTGAGCGCTGAGAAGTTCTTCACCCGCGGCTGGCACGCCATGGCCACCCTGAGCCTTTTTGAAGCGAGCTACACCGCCTTGGATGGCGTGGAACGTAACTCGCGCTACAACCTGGGCGGCGTAGGCAACCTGCTCGCCGGCAAGGAATGGAAAGTGGGCCGTGAAGGCAAGGACAAAGTGTTTACCACAGGACTTCGCTTCAGCATGATGGGCGGTCAATGGCGCACGCCGATCGATCTGCAGGCGAGCATCGCCGCAGGGCACCAGGTGGATGTGAACGACCCGATGAGCATCAAGAACGAGCCGGTGCGGAAGCTCGATCTATTGGTAGCCTACAGGGTGGGCCGTGCGAAAGTGAGCCACGAGATAAAGGCCGATGTGCAGAACGTGCTCAACGCGAACACTCCGGTGTACCGCTATTTCAACAGCCGCACGGGAAGCATCGGAACCGTAGGGCAGCTTGCCATGCTGCCTGTGTTGCAGTACACGCTCCGTTTCTGATCCCGAGGAATGAAGTTGGACGAGGGAGGAAAATGATCCTCCCTTCATTCCGTTGTCCCGATCGGTGCTGCGGCGGCCGCTAACTTTACTGTTGAATGCACGAGATCGAGCCATATTTCAACTGGCGGCACCGCTACGTGGCCGAAGAGGACGAACGTTCGCCCTTCCATGGCCGCGAACACAGTGAATTCTACTTCACGCATTCGGTCTATGATCATGCGATCCATCCGCAGTGGGACGAGATCGGGAGCGAAACGTTGTACTTGAAGTTGTTGTTCGCCGATTACGATGAAGGGTTCGCCATCATCGAATTCATCGGCGAATGGAACGATCTGCTGGGCAACGACATCATGTTCCTGAAACGGGACATCATCGAGCCTTTGATCGGTGAAGGCATCACCAAGTTCATCCTGATCGGCGAGAACGTTCTGAACTTCCATACGAGCGATGAGGAGTATTACAGTGAATGGTTCGAGGATGTCTCCGATGCCGATGGCTGGATCGCATTGCTCAATTTTCGCGACCATGTACTGCTGGACATGCAGCAGGCCAATATCGATCAGTATTTCCTTCTCGGTGGAAAATTGAACGCGCTCAGCTGGCGTACACTGGAGCCCGATGATCTTTTCCGCCGGGTGGAAGGCCTCGTGATGCGCAGGATCGGGATCTGATCAGATCCAACCGTTCAGCTTGTAATAAGCGATCGCGACGTATTCGCGCAGGCAGGTGATCTCCAGTTTCAGGTAGTTCCAGAAGTTGTAGCGAAGATCCAGGCTCCCTGAAACATCGGGCACCGCCTTGTTCCCACCGATACGCCGGTGATCGTAATCAAGGTTCACGAACATGGCATGATCGAAGGCTGGCGCAGCGCACGACCGCGTGAAACCTACGCTGCGGAACGCCGCAAGTGTACGATACATGTTCTCCGGTGCGGTAACGATCGCGATCCGTTCATCTTTCCCCTCGATAGCAGCCGCCAGCGCGATCGCCTGTCCACGCGTGTTCGTTCCCTCAAGTATGCGAACGATCCGTTCGGGCTCGACACGTTTCAAGATCAGTTCATTAACCATTTCCTGCATCACGGCAGTGTCCTTCGGATGCACCACATAGACCGACGCTTCCGGTGATCGGGCGGCTTCCAGGGCGCCATGGTGCAGGCGAAGCAACTCCGGTCCTGATGGCATTCCGCTTCCACCAAGGATCACGATCCGATCCACTTGATCCGTACAGATCCGATCAATGGAAGCGAGCGCGCGATGCGCATCGAAAGGGATCCGCGTGAACGCGAGCAGGATCATGATCGTTCCAACGATACCGATGAAGAGCAGGATCCACTTCAGCGGCCGCTTTGCACTGCGGACGATCGGAGTGAAGAGCGATCCGGAATTGATGGTCGGCAGCGGCATTGCGCCGCAAATTAGCGGCCTGCGCGCGATCGCCGGTCAGGGTTTGTAGTACTTGAGCGCATCACTCATGTACTTCTCCAGATCCTGCATGCGTCGTTGATCGCTGGGGTGCGTGCTCAGGATCTCCGGCGGTTTGCCGCCGCCACCGGAAGCCTGTGACATACGTTCCCAGAATTTCGGTGCTTCGCGCGGATCGTATCCGGCCATCGCCATGAATATCAATCCCATGCGATCGGCCTCGCTCTCATGCTGGCGGCTGTAGGCCAGCATGCCCAACTGCCCTCCGATCCCCACGCTTTGCATGAAGATATCACGGGCCAGTCCGGGCTTCTGTGCGGTAAGCACATCAAGCGTCATGCCCGCGCCCTGCAAAGCGATCGCCTGGCTCATGCGCTCATTCCCGTGCCGCGCGATGGCGTGCGCGATCTCGTGCCCCATCACCACGGCAAGCCCGGTGGCGTTCTGCGTTACGTTCATGATGCCGGTATAGACCACCACTTTTCCACCGGGCATCGCCCATGCATTGATCTGGTCATCCTGCACCACATTGAATTCCCATTCGAAATCCTTCACCCGCTCGGCGGCGTTGTTTGCCCGGAGGTATTCGCCTGCGGCCGAAGCCAGCCGTTGACCGATCTCGCGCACTTCCCTCACCCGCGGATCGCTCGGTGGCAACGGAGGTGTCTGGCTGAGAAAATCAGCGTACTGCGTACTTGCCATGCCCATCAGGGTGGATTCACCCACCAGGTTCAATTGGCGGCGGCCGGTGATCGGCACGGTCTGGCAGGCCTCGAATACGACCACGCAGGATAGGAAGAGGATCGGGCGAAAATTCATTTTTCAATTATTGGATATCGGCTGAAAGACCCCGGTCGAGCAACGCTGTGCACTTCGGTTCAAGTTGATCGAATGTTCCGCGTTTCACGCTGCATTTGCCGTTGTAATGCACTATCATCGCACATTGCTCCGCCTGGATCGGATCATGATCGCAGATCTCCATCAAGCTGAGGATCACATGATCGAAGGTGTTCACATCATCGTTGTGCAGGATGATCTCGCGAACAGGTCCAGTCTCTGATCGCACTTCTTCCAAAAGTGCCTCCTCCGGCAGATCGTAAGGTCTCATCGGCTTCTCAAAAAAGTATTTGCAAAGTTAGGGCCAGTCGTATGCAGCGGCCACCATGCGATCGAACACCGGATCGTGATCGGACTTGGGACAAGCACATGAAAGATACTGGGGATCAATCCCTCACGGTTGGGAGAGAATACCTGGCCCGTGCTCGGCAAGCAGGGTCACCGCATCGCGGATCGGGATCCGTTCACCGTTGAGGTAGGCCGTAACAAAGGCATCCTTCACACCCAGGTCGATGATCTGAAGTCGTCGCTCGCGCGCGCCATCCATGGATGGATATACGCCTGTGGAATAGCGGATCTTTTCCGTTTCGGTGAGTTCGCTCACCAGCGGAGTGATGTTGTAAAGCTTATCCAGCTCCACAGGTTTCGTGTAGACACCCACCTGCACGGTAAAGAACAGGCCCATGATCATCTCCACCGGCCGTGCAGGTGCCGCGCCGGTGACAGGATAGTAGTTGGATGCCGCAGCGTTCGGTTTGAATTGAGCGATGATCGCTTCCGCGGAAGCAGGATAGCTCTTCAGGATCCGCTCGTTCTCCTGTGCCTCCGTAACCACCGGCAGCGGTTCGGTGGTGGTCGTTCCAGCGGTGCGCTCCACGGTGGGCGTGGAGTTCCCGTCCGATCGGGCCGGCTCCTCCCCTGTTCCTGCGGTCGGCACACGTCCGGGTTCAACATTCTCCTGCGTACGATCACGTGTAGGCTGAACGGGTTGCCCTGGCACGAGCGGGTTATCCTGTACCACCACATCCCTTGGATCGATCACCGTGGAAGGATCGGACCTGTCCACCGACGGGATCGGATCGGAAGGTGCTGAGGTTCGCGTGCTCTGTTCCGCAGTTGGACTTACCGTGTTCGCAGGGCGCTCGTTGTTGGTTCGGGTCTGATCGATCGTAGCCACATCACCGGCACGATCGGCGCGCATCGCTTCACCCAATGGGATCCGCTTGCCATCCAGGTAAGCCACCACGAACGCATCGCGATAGCCACGGCTGCGGACCTTGTCCTTCGCGATGAAAGCCTGATCGAATGAATTGAAGAGGCCGGCCGTGTAGCGCGTGAGGCCGTTGCCCGCATCCTCCCCCATCACCGGTGTCATGTCGCTGAACACTTCATCTTCGATCTCATTGCGGAACGCACCGATCTGTACTTTGAAGACAAGACCCTTGGGCATTTCAGCATTGCGAAGGATCGGTTGTGCTACACGCTGGCCCTCGGGACGCAGTTGGAAAATATCATCCACCAGCACTTCAGGCATTTCGAAGAACTTGATCGCGGCATCTGGTGGTACGGTGATCGGCCGATCCGCCGGCGTGTTCACGGGTGTGGTGCGTTCCGGCGCAGCAACATCCGTATTCACAGGTTCGCTTGCATCGATCACTGATCGATCGGGCGATCTTGGCTGATCGGCAGATCCATTGACCTGAGCGATCGCCGTTGGGCGGGTTTCGGCGGACTGGTCCGGTCTGCGGCGGGTGCGTGCTTCCAACGCGCGCAATTCACTGGCATCCGTTGGATCCATATCCTGCAGGATCGCCCCGGCCTGTTCTTCACTTTGTGTGGCTGCCACACGCGATCGATCCGCAATGCTTGAGAGCGAATCAGCACGGGCCGTGATCGCTTCGGCCCTTTCCATGAGGATCCGCGAACGCTCGGCCGCTTCGGAAGCGCTCATGCGTGCGTTCACGGCTTCATTCTCGAAATAGCGTGCCTCGGTCCGCAATCCATCCGCGAGCGATCGGTTCAAAGCCGCGGCGTTGGCGGCTTCATCCGCAACCTCGATCTGCGCCAGGGATCTTGCCTTCGCTTGAAAATAACGGCTCGCGTCCTGCATCTGCATCACCATCACCTGCTCATCCAGATCGAGGTAATAGAACTTCACGAGCCGATCGAAGAAGATCTTGTTCTGCAGGGCCTGGCGCTCCTTCGTTCCCAGCCGCAGCGCTTCCTGCCCTTTCAGCAGCGAACCGGTGCGCAATGAATCTGCGATCTGGCGCGTGCGCAACGCCATGCGCATCACGGTCTGTCGTTGATCGGCGCTGAGCGTTGCAGCGCTGTCCTCTATCGCCGTGGCGCGATCGGACATTTCCATCGCCTTGCGATCCAATGCGATGGATTCCTCGAGCGTGGTGGTGATCAGTTTGCGCAGCAATTCGGGATCCTCAACAGGTTCGATCGTGCGCGGATCCACCGCCTCGGGTTCATCCGTGAGCAGCCGCTCATAGCTTTTCGGGATCCGCTTCGCTTCGGCCGGCAGGGCTGCTTCCTTTTCCTCAATGGACCGCTCCACCTCACTGCGCACCGCCGAAAGTTTCGCTGCTGTGGCGGGATCGGCGGTGGGTGAAATTGCTCCGGGAATAGATCCGCCATGTTCCTGATCCATGCCGTGCGCGGCAACATCACCAGGAGCAAGGACCTTCCCGGCAAGCTGTTCATACGTGATCTGTTCACCGCGTACGTGCGCGCCGCCCAACATGTAATTGTGTGCGGTGATGGATCGATCGAGCTGGAGAAGCGCTTGCAACTCGAGCGTATAGGCCTTCCGGTACAGGCTGTCGCGCACAATGATGTCCTGCGTGCGATCGGCCGATCGGCGGATCTGGGCGGCCTTGTCCAGATCACGCACGGCGAGATCGCGGTATTCGATCGCCATCTGCATCACCGGATCGCCGGAGGGCACACCGAGCATGGCCACTTCGCGTTGCAATGTGCGCAGGCTGTCGTTCGCGGTGCGCCATTCCTCCTTGGTGAGGTATGCGCTGCGCTGCCCGAGTTCCGTACGGGTGATCAGGCGATCATCCATCATGCGATCGATGTACTTGCGAAGCCTGTCCTGCTCCTTCGGCTTCTTCACGGACTTCAATTCCGCACGTGCCGAATCGATCCTGGTGCTGAGCGTCTGCATGAGCTCGATATCGGCCTGCTTCCGCTGAAGTCCTTCGCTCACTTCGGGCGAACGGTGCTCAATTCGGCTGCTGTAGATCAAAAGTGGATCCTGGTGGATCTGTACGAAATGATCGAGGATCGGGTCTGCGGGAGGAAGTTCTGCGGGGATCGCTGTTGCTGCCGGTGTTCCGAACACGCCGGCCGGTTCGCTTACGATCGGCTCGGCGACAACGTTCTCCCCGGATACGATCGTATCTGCTGTTGATCCGGTCGATGGATCGATATTCTCCGCAATGGGTGGATCGGCCTCTTCCATAACCGCCGGTTCTGTTTCGTCGGCGATTGGCGGATCGGTTCCACCTGACGGGATCGGGTCGTTGTTAACAGGAACAACGGGATCGGTCCCACCTTGCACGATCGGATCTTCGTATCGATCCGATGCTTCATTTTCCTCCAGGGACGTTGCGCGATCTTCTTCATTGCCGCTCGGTTCGATGCGATCCACGATCACTGGTTCGGTGTTCTCTGGAACCACTGGATCGATATTCCGTGGAGTATTTGGATCGGTCGTCTCACGAACGATCGGGTCGTTCACCCCGGCAACATCACGATCATCATTTCCTGGAACGGGATCGTTCTCTTCCGTAACGATCCCAGTACTGTCGCTCTTTCCGGGAACACCGGAATTCTCTGCGAGCTCCTCCGATCCGAGCAGGTATTTCTCCGCATCCTTCAAATGCGCTTCGCGGATCTGCCGAAGGCGATCGATACGGGGCAGGATCCGCTCGGCCTGCTCGGGCGCAAGATCGAGCACCATGAGCTGGCGCGCCATTTCGGATCGCAGGCTGTCGGAAAGCATCAATTCCAGGCCATGCGCTCCGGCGGATCTTTCCGCAGGATCGGCAATGGTCTGTAACCGTTCATGGAGCGAATAGTAATCGGTGAACAGGCTGTTGATCAGCTCCTCCTCTTTCGTGTCCTTGTTGAACACCATCGGCACGCGATCCAGATCCACCGGTTCCCAAAGCTCCTCTTCGCTCGTTCCGCTCGCTGAAGCCGCTTCTTCCATCACCGCATCGAAGGCCTTGAGCTCCGTCCGTGCTTGATCCTGTTCCAGCTGGATCCGCTCGCGCTCCTTGTCATCCTTCTGCGCAAGTTTGAGCTGTTCCAGTTCGGCGATCCGGTTCTCGAGCAGGAAGCGTTCGGTGGCCGCATCGATCACCTGGTTGCCGGTGTTGCGCGGCAATTCGCGCTCGATGTCCGCCGTGTTGCGCACCTGTTCCGGGGTGAGCACCTGCACATCGCCCGATGCTTCGTACGCGGCGACATCCTCCGGCGGATCGTTGCTTTCCACCGGGACATGGCTCACATCGACCTGCTGCAACGCCCGATCGGTGTCTCCTCCCTGAACAGGAATGGTACGCCCGCCCGATCGGGTCGCATCGCCGGTCGTGTCGCGCTGTTCGGTGATGGTGGCCGTGGACGTTCCTGTTTCTGTGCCGGCGGGCGTGCCCCATTCGAAGATGCGCGAGCTGGTCGTGATCTGCTTCTCTTCGATGTTCGCGGCAAAACGTTCATCCACGCGCAACGATCGGAACCTTTCATCAGCCCAGGCGATCCGCTCGCCAAGTTCATCCAGATCGGAGGATGCGATCTCCGCCGGATCGGTAGTGATGGTGGCCAGATGCTTCTTCAGAGTATACTCGCCACGCAGATCGAGCAGTTCCAATTCGAGATCACGCAGCTGCTTGAACTTCGTCTGTGTCTCCTGTTCAAGGGCGGCCAGATCGGTGCGGTAACCGGCCAGTTCCGCATCGATCTCCTCTTCCCGCTTGTTGTTCTTCGCGCGCGCCTTTTCATCTTCCAACCGCTTGATCCGCTCGGTGAGATCAAGGGCGTCTTCACGCGAACTGTTGGCGCGCTGCAGCGCGGACTTGGCTTCCTTCTCCTTATCGAGCATCGCCCGCTCTGCGCGCATCAGCGGATCGGGATCCTGGTCCGGACGCGCCTTCCGATCGAGCCTTTCCTTCAGCGTGGTGAGCAACGGTACCGCGGCGTCATCCTGTTCCTGTGCCAGTGTGGTCCTGATGTCCGCAGCGAGCTTCGATGCGCTTTGTGCCTTCTGTCGTACGGCAAGTTCCTCGGCCTCCAGATCCTTCGCAGTGCGGAAGGCCACGCGCGCACGGGTGGTGGCGATCTTCGCTTCGTTTCGCTTATCGGCGGCGACGGACATCTTCCGGAAACGTTCGGCCTCATCGTTCACGAGAAGGGCCTCGGCCGATGCCTTTTCAGCTTCGTGTGTGATCGTTTCGGCCGCGGCCACGGCTTCCAGCGCGATCGTGTAGGCATGCGCCGCCTGGTGATCGAGATCCTGTGCGATCACCTCCAGTTCTTGGGCGTCATCATCGGCCAAACGCTGAACCGTCTCCTTGTCCATTTCACCGGTGAAACCTGCACGTGTGAGCACATCGAAAGCTGCGGGTCGCTCCGGCTGCGCCACAGGTTTCTCGTTCACATCAAGGCTTGCGCGCCGCCTGATCTCATCCAGCGCCAGTGCGATCAGATCATCATCCAACGGCTGATCGAAGAAATTGCGGATCACTAGTTTCTCCTGATCGGCGGGACGGGTTAGCGCAAGTTCCTGCCGGAAAGCACGCGGTTCATCGTTGCCGGGCACATCCACCGTTCCCACATGCGTCTTGCCGGTGGGCCCGCATTCCACCAGGAAACGGAATTTCCCGCTGCGCGGAAGCGCCAGAACATAGGATCCATCCGGCGCGGTGCGTACTTCGGTGATCCGTTCGCGCGAAAGGGCATCCTCCACCACGATCTTCGCCTTCCTGTCCACCTTATCGATCTCGTTCGTGTATGTGCCTTGCAGAACCGTGATCACCAGCGGTACCTGTGAAGTGCTGACGCGGTATACATGGAGCTTGCCCTGGTGGCTTGATCGGCTGCTGGCGAAACATGCCTCCTTGTGTTCGGGATCCACGATGTAGAGGAAATCATCATCGGGCGTATTCACCGCGAAATCCATGTTCTCGGGCGTTCCGAAACCGTCGCTGCGGCTGTCGTATGTGGCCTTGAAGACATCGTAGCCACCCATGCTATTGTGGCCCTTGCTGCTGAAGTAGAACGTCCTTCCATCCGAATGAAGGAAGGGGAAATCCTCATCCTGATCGGTGTTGATGTAGCCCGGGATCTTCACCGGCGTGGCGAACGATCCGTTGGGCATCACCTCGGTGCGATAGATGTCCTTGCCGGTCTTTCCATCCTTGCCATAACTGCTGAAATAGATCGGTCCCGGCCGATCGGGCAGGTAGATCAACTGGTGCTTCTCCTTCTTCTTATCCAGGCTGGTCTTCAATTCCTCGGGCATCACCACGATCTTTCCACCGATATCGCTCAGATCATAGAAACGGAAGAATTCATCCGCATCCACTTCCACCTTCTTGCGCACATCGATCTCCTTCAGATCGCTCAACAGGTTCTGGCCGTTCTGGCATTGCCTTTCCAACGCGTCCACCGGCTTCGCAGCAAGATCCTTCTTCTCGGCCTTCGATCGGAACTGACCATAGGCCTCGAGCGCATTCTTGAATTGATAGTTGAGGTGATACGCACGGCCGAGCCAGTACCACGCATCGGCAGGAACCGAAGCACCGGTTACTGCGAACTTGAGGTAACCGACCGCTTTCTCCTTATCGCCGCCATGAAGAACGCAGGTGCCATAGCGGTAGCTCAGATCATGATCGGACGGGTTGAGGCTGATCAGCTGCGAATACAGCGGCATCGCCTCGGCGAACCGCTCTTCCTTGAAGAGCGCATCGGCCTTGGTGCGGACCTGGGTGACATCGCCTTGGGCGAAGGCGGAAAAAGCGTACAGCAGGCCGAAGAGTATGCCCGTGTAACGATGGATCATAAGGTCGGCCTTTCTACAGCAAGATCCGGCCCAATGTTTCATTGGTTCTCTCCGCTCCTGGCGGCAAGCCCCATACGGTTCTCCTCACCACGGATCAATCTAACGATATTGTGCCGGTGCGTATAGAAGACGATCACGCATAGAAGCACGGCAAAACCGATCTTCACACCGTTCACTTCCCTGTAGATCAGGATGATGGCGAGCGGAAAGGCCAGCGCAGCGCACAGCGAGCCGAGCGACACGTACCGGGTAAGGCTGAAGACCAGCGCGAAAACACCCACACAGATCACGGCGGCTCCGGGATGCACGGCGAGCACCCCGCCAAAAGACGTGGCCACACCTTTTCCTCCCTTGAAGCCGGCGAAGACCGGATAAAGATGCCCGATCACGGCGGCAAGCACCAAGGCAACGCGAAGCCACATCCAATCCGGCGAATCCACTTCCAGCCCGCTGAAGTTGGGCAGTAGCCTTACCGGCACGAAACCTTTGGCGATATCGATCAGAAGCACCGGAACGCCTGCGCGCCAGCCGAGCACTCTGAACGTGTTGGTCGCCCCGGCGTTACGGCTTCCATGGTCGCGCACATCGATCCCGAAGAACGCACGGCCCCACCACACACTGGTGGGTATGCTTCCGCAGAGATAGGCGATCACCAACGCCAGAATGCTATATGGCCATGGTTCCATGCTTATAGCCCGAATCGATCGCGGAAATCGTCCACCTTGCGCCGGTTGCTGATGATGAATTGGTAAGGTGCATCGTCCTTTCCGCCTTCCACTTTCCGTTTATCGTCCTTCAGTTCGCTGATCATCGTGTTGAATTGATCGTCGCTGCTGAAGGCATAAAGGTAATTTCTGTTGTATTGGAAGAAGTACCAGGTCTGATCGTCCATCATCAGGAAGATCGTCATCAGATCGCCGCTGCGCTTTCTTTCCAACTGGATCTTTCCCTTCACGTAGCGGTACACCGGTTTCTTCATGATCGTGGCGATCCCGATCTCTCCATCGCTCAACCAGCTCTGTTCCGGTCCGTCCCACTTCATCTTAACATCACCGAACACGATCGGTTTCACGATCTGGTCAGGCATCTTCTTGATCTCGCCCTTCAGGTTCAGTTCGCTGATCAGTTTATCGGAAACCTCCAGACCGAGCAGTTCGCGCAGCATTTTCTCATAATGCGTCTTGCTCAGGTCCATCTGTTTCTGCTCCGGATAGGCGAGCAGTTCCGCAGCCATCCGATCGAGCGCGTTCTCCAGGAAGAAGAAATCGGCGAGCATCACTTCCTGTGTACTGGTCTTTGTTCCTTCCGTCTCGAAGCGCAGCGATCCAACACCGGTCACCTTTACTTGTCCCAGATCCACGCCGTGATCGATGCGGCCATCAGCGCTTATCACACAATCCTCCGTCGCGAGGCTTACCAGATCGCCGGGCAGATCGCGCTTGCGGATCTTGTCCTTGTTGGAGATCATGTACTGCTTGGTCGCCTTGTCGTAGTAGAGCAGCCCGCGCGCCTTGATCAACGGTTTGTCCGCCGGATCATCCGTTCTGCTGAGGAAGGTTCCATACGTGATGTACGGATCTACGGTGGAGAGGTACACGCCCGCGCCGATCAAGGCACCGGTCTCATCATAAAGCGTATCGGCCACTGGGATGAAAACCTCCATCGGGTCGATCTGTCCGCTGAAGGCCATCCAATTGCGTGCGAGGCCTATGCAACCGTGCTGGATGCGCGTGTTACCGGTGAACGTGAGTTCCTTGGTGCTCGCGGTGAGTTGCACATCGCCATGGAAATCGAAGGCCGGGCTCAATTGGAAATCCAATTCCTCGGCGATCCGCCCGTGCGCATACGTCTGGTAGGCTGAATCCACGGTGATGTTGTGCATCGGGATCTTGAACTTGCGCTGCGTTTCATCCACGTAATCGTAATCGCCGGTGGCGCTGTATTGCCGCTTGGCGGTGATGTTCACCTTCGCGTTGTAGATCTTGTGGAACTTGTTCACGAAGTTGGCCGTGATCACAGCGTTCTCCAGCGGATCCATCGCAGCGTTCTTCCGGATCCGCACCAGCGAACTATCCGGACTTACCAACGCATCAGCAACTTGTATGTAGATCACGTCCGAAGCGGTGATCAGGTGCTTCTTCAGATCGTAACGTGCGCGTGGCGCCATGAAGCTGAGCGAATCCTGATCGGGATTCGTGCTGATGAAGTTCGATCCGGAAAGCTGAAGATCCTCCGATCCTGCCGCAGCGGTACGATCGCTCTCCAGTTCGATGTCGCCATCATCCATGTACCACTTGAAGCGATCCATGTAACAGATGTACTGGTTCACCGGGAACTCCACTTTTGTTTCCTGGCCGTTGCTGACGAATTCACCGATCCGCTCATCCAGCTTCACTGTTGCTTTCACGTTATCCGTGCTGAACGCGATACTGGAGATGTCTCCTTCGGTAAGCCTGAAATCCGATGTATCAGCATGCAGTTGCATCGTTTCAAAGCGGAACAGATCCGAGGTGAGCGTCGCATTGTGAAAATCCACCATTCCCGCGCCGGTCATGCCTTTGGGCGTGAGTTCGGTATAGCCGTTCATCAGCGCCTGGCCTTCGTACATGTCCATCGCCTTGCGCAGTTTTTCGCTGTGCAACAGATCGCGCGCAGGCTCCAACCGCACATACAGATCGCCACCGGTCACCTTCGGTACTTTCGATGGTGATGTGGAGGCAAGGTTTGTCAACGTGTCCGCACGGCCGATCGTACTGTCCGGAGTGAAGACAAGTCCTTTGGACGACAATGTCGTGGTAAGGAATTGCATATCGCCATTGCCCTGCAAGCCGCGGCTGTTGAGCGTGATGGTATTGTTGAACTTCGCCTTCTTTCCATACAACGGCATTCCTGCTTCGCCGGTGGATCGCTCGAAACCGAGCGAATAATCAGTCTGCAACCGCAATGGTTCATGTATATCGGGGAAGATCCCGGCAGAGACAAGCGTGCCGTTGAAGAAGAGACCGGCATTGGTAAAGTTGTCCAGGCTGTCGATCTGGAACGGATCGCTCTTGTAATAGAATTTCTCCCGATCGTACACGCCGCGTTGGATCGTACGCTTGTCATAGAACACATAGCTCTCGCGCGTGCTGTTGAATTTCGGATAGGCCGGGAAATCCTTCTGCTTCAAGCCGCTTTTGTTCGTAGCGTGATCGATCTCCAGCGTTCCGGAGACCTGCTCCAGCACGTTCTTCACCTTCACCAGCGTGGTGCGACCTTCCTCGTTCTTTTCGAAACTGTCCGCGTGGAACGCCACTGAATCCACGTTGAGCAGATCGATCACGAATGTTTCATAATGGAAGTAATAATCCTTTCCGTAGTACTGGAGCTTCCCCGCCTGGATGCTTCCGCCGAAACTGAAATCACGATCCTTTTTCACCACGATCGTCTTCTCGCTCGGGTAGATCTTCACGTCCTGCGAATCGCTCAACAGGATCCGCGAAACACCCTTCATGGTAAGATCGTTGTTGAGCAGATTGAGCGAAGCGTTCACACCATCATCGCTGTTGCTGTTCAACTGCAGTGCATCATAATCCTGCTTTCCGGCGCTGTTGAGAATGTGCTGTTTCAACCGCGGATTCACCTCCACCCATTCGTTCTCCGTATCGTACACCAGGTAACCTTTGTTCGCCATGTCGATCAACATGGTGATCACCTGTTCCTTCTGCATGCGGATGTGATTGGCGAAATCCTGCGCGTAGAATCTGCCGTCGTTCTGTTTGCTGAAATCGTTGATCCGGATCAGTGGATGGGTGTTATCGATCCCCATCATTCCCATGTAGCGCTTTCCGCGGAAATAGTTGAAGCTCTCGAAGCTCGCCTGCGTTTGCGAACTGCCCGAAAGGTTGCCCATGTGCACCACCGGATCGCCCTGGATCCAGGTGAGCACTTCGAAGTACATGTCCAGCTGGTGGTACGAATTGTAGAACGGTGCCTTGGAAAGACCTTCCTCCTTCTTGATCACCGATAGCTGGCGCTTGTCCTTCTGGAAACGCAGGCTCACATTGTGGTGGTAGATCGAATCCTTCTCCAACTTCATGCGCACGAACACATCGTCACTTGTGATGCGTTCCGGCTCAATGCTGAAGAGAAGTCCGCTGCTGATGATGAACGGTTTTTTTTCGCGGTAGAATGTGAGATACGCTGGCTCATCGCGCGTTCCATAGCCCTGCAGCTTGGCACCCTGCATGGTGAAACCGCCTTCGAAATCGATCTCGTTGGCGATGTTGCGGATCTTCATTCGCCGATCGTAGCTCTCGAACTGCGGATAGCTTGCGTTCTCTTTGGTCACGTTGGCGAGCACTTTGTCGGTCATTTCGCCCAGCAATGGTTTCTCGAAATACGGATCCTTGAAACGCACTGAATCGATCGAGATCTCCGAACTCTTCAACCGGATCTCATATGCATGGTCCCATTCCGCGTAGGTTGAAGTTGGATCGAGGCCGGCACGCTCCCAGGTGAGCTTTCCTCCGGTGCCTTCCCACAGATCGCGCGTTGGATAGAAGATGCCCGAAGTATTGCGGATCACCGTGCTGTCGCCCTTTGATGTGCACCGCAGATCGGCCGCAGGGAAGATCACTTTCGGGATCGAATCGAACGCGAAGGTGAACTTCGAGGTACTGCTGCGCCAATTGGTGCTCGCGCTGGAGAAGAGCACATTGTCCTTGAACAGTCCCGCGCATGTGGCGATGAAGGATTGAACGGCCTGCTTGCGGCCGCTTTGCACCACCTTCTCCATGCTCAGCATCCATTGATCGAATTCCGCCGGACTTCTTCCGCTGCGCGAGAATTCGATCACCGCGGTGAGGTAGTCCTTGTAGAATGGAAATGCCTCGAAACGCTTCTTCTGCATGTAGTTCGCCACATCAACGATGCGATCGCGCTGTTGCGAATTGTAATAACCACCGTTCCATACCGGTGTGAATTCCGTCTCGATGAATTCGCGGCCTTCCTTCTTGTTCGCCTCCACCATCATCTCGGTGATCTCTTCCAGGAAAACCACTGGATCCTTGCTGAAGGGTTTCTGTTGAGCCGCAACAGATCCGTAGAGCAGGATCAACACCAATGGCAGTGCGTACCTGAGGACAGTTGTCTGTTGTCCGTTGTCCGTTGTCAGGAAATACCTGAACGGGTGAAGGACTGACATCCGACAACCAATAACTGACAACTTGAGTTCCATCATGGCTTTCTGCAACCCAACAACGCCCAATCGCCCTCGTTCATACGTTCGGCCAGCATAAAACCGGCCTCACGCGCGCGTTGCGCCAGCATGTGCCGATCGGTGGGAACGAAGCCGCTGAGCAGAAGCGCACCGCCCGATCGAAGGGCGGCGAACATCAGGTCCATGGCCTCGAGCAACGTGTTGCGTTCGATGTTGGCCAAGATAACGTCGAACATTTTACCACAAAGCATCTGTGCGTCACCCTTTTCAACATCGATCCGCGTACAGCCGTTCCGTTGGATATTTTCCCGTGCGTTCGTCACAGCCTGCATATCGATATCGATCGCCAGGATCTGCTGGGCGCCGCGTTGTTCGGCCAGGATCGCAAGCACTCCCGTACCGCATCCCAGATCGCAAACATTATTCCCGTCCAGATCCAGCCCGAGCATTGCTTCCACCATCATTCGCGTGGTGGCGTGATGACCTGTTCCAAAAGCCATCTGTGGCGTGATCACGATCTCGTGTGCGAATCCAGGAACGCTTTCGTGGAAATCAGCCCTGATCCTCACCTCCTGTCCTACTTCCACCGGCTGGAAACTGCTCTCCCACTCGGCGTTCCAATTCCGATCGGCGATCTCGATCGATGTCCAATTCACAGAAACATGCGGATCGCGCAAAGTGAGCAGATCGGAAAAAGCCTTTGGATCGAACAGCTCCGATCGGATATAGGCATCAAGTCCGCCGGGAGTTTCCTCGAACGTATCGTAACCGATCTCGCCAAGCTCCACCATGAGTATGTCGCGCCACGGATCGAGCGGCTGCATCAGGAAGGAGACTTTGGTGTAAGGCATTCGGGAAGAGAGTGAAAGGGTGAAAGAGTGAAGGGTGAAAGAGTGAAAGAGTGAATGGTGACTGGTGAATGGTGAATGGTGAATGGTGACCGACTTGCCGCTGGCGACTTGCGACTTGCCGCTGGCTACTTGCCGCTGGCTACTTGCCGCTGGCTACTTGCTCCTACACCTTCGCAGCGATCTGGATCAGTTGCGTGAATTGATCGGCATCGAGTGAAGCGCCACCGATCAACCCGCCGTTCACGTCCTTCTGGCTGAAGAGACTTTGCGCGTTATCGGGTTTGCAGCTGCCACCGTATAGGATCGGAACGGCATCCGCCACTTCGTTCACCATCGATCGGATCTGCTGGCGGATGAATGCATGCATCTCCTGTGCCTGATCGGGCGTGGCGGTGAGTCCTGTGCCGATCGCCCATACCGGTTCGTATGCGATCACGATCCGCGCCATGGCATTTTGATCGAAGCCGGAAAGTGCTTCCTTGATCTGCGCTGCGACCACGTCGAAATGCTTTCCGCTTTCACGTTCCTCCTTCACTTCACCGCAGCAGTAGATCGGCGTGATGCCGTACTTCAACAACAGTTCGATCTTCTGGCGCACGATGCTGTCCGTTTCGCAGAAGTACTGGCGGCGCTCGCTGTGGCCCACGATGCACGCGCCAACGCCAAGACTTTCAAGCATACCTACGCTCACCTCGCCGGTGAAGGCGCCTTTCTCCGCCTGGTGACAATTCTGGGCCGCGACGGTGACGCGTGATCCGCGTGCGCGCTCGACCGCTGCCTGGAGGAATGGGAACGGTGGCGCGATCACCACTTCCACTTCCGATCCATTCAAGTTGCCGATGATCCCTTCGATCAGATCGATCGCTGCCGTGCGATCGTTGTTCATCTTCCAGTTGCCCGCTACGATCTTTCGCATGGCCGCAAAGGTCGGAAGGCTTTTTTGAACGAGTAATATTGGCGATCACGATCAAGCGTATAGCAATGAAGTTTCAACCTAGCAGGTTCAGGGGGATCTTATATGGCGTTGGTTACGGTCTCATTGTGCGTGCACTATTGGCTGCCGAGACTGAATGGGACCTGTTGGCTACCGACGGACTCATGACATTGACATTTATTGTACTTGTCCCATTCATTATTGGAATGGTCACAGCATATCAAAATGAGAAGATCTACAAAGCCTCGAGGATAGTGGCTTTGCTGATGCCAGTGGCATCGATCATTGGCGTTATTCTGATCTCTTTTCTTTTCAAACTCGAAGGTTTGATCTGTTCGATCATGGCCATTCCGATCTTCGCTGTAATGGCATTGATCGGCGGTTACGTGGGGATCAAACTATTCTACCGTGATCCGAATAGGATCTCTACATCGATCGTGATGCTCCTGCCCTTATTGCTTGCACCACTGGAAGAACATTTAGGTTTGAACACACGGCTCTTTGAGGAAAGAACTTCGATCGTGATCCATGCCGAACCTGCCAGGATATGGGAAGAGATCACAAGGGTCGATCTAATCTCCGAAGAAGAAAATGATCCAAGTCTGTTTCAATTCCTTGGTTTTCCAAGACCGCTTGAAGCCACCCTTGACACGATCGCGGTAGGCGGTGTGCGCATAGCCCGATTCGATAGAGGTTTGTTCTTCACTGAAACGGTTACAGAACTGGTTCCGCTGAAGACTCTGGCATTCGACATTGAGACCGATCCAGCGTCGATCCCGCCAAGTGCGTTGGATGAACATGTATTGGTTGGCGGAAATTATTTCGACGTACTCGAAGGAAGGTATGAATTGGTACAACTAAGTAAGGATTCTGTACGCCTTGATCTCTCTTCAAGGTTCCGATTATCCACGAATTTCAACTCTATAGTGGCCCATGGAGCCAGTGGATCATGAGCGATATTCAAGAGAATATCTTGGGGATCATAAAAAACAGATGCGAAAAGAGTAGGACCTTTCATTTAAACGAACAATTGGACAGCGACGCCGTTCATATAGCTCAGCGCGAGTCCTACTATGAAAACTAAAAAGACAAGGCGCAAATACCTCATCATAGCGCTATGATCCTTCCGTAGATATGATGCGATCAAACCACCAATCAAGACGAGAATGTGCACTATTACCAAACAAATGCTGAACACCATGATAGCAACTGCGGCCACACGCTGTGTATCTCCTTGAGATCTGAACCAGGTTTGCAGGCCAACCAGATAAAGCAGAACTGTTATCAGGTTAAAGTAAAGCGATCGGTTCAGCCTCATCTCCTACATCCTCCTATACCACCCCTTGATCCGCTCGCGATCAAGCACCTTCTGCCAATCGCGACCGAACGCGTGTTCCCACATGTGCGGCAGGTTGTAGGCCACCTCGGCCATGGCATCGATCGTGGCTTCGTCCCAATCCTTCGCCAGGCCTTGCGGAATGTGCACGTTGTTATGCTTCACCATCGATCGGAATTCCTGCACGTAGTCGCCGTAGACATCTTCAAGTTTATCGAAGGCGATGCAATTCGCGATGCAATGGTGGATCTCCAGCACCTTGCCCAGGCCGTAGCTCAGCGCGTGGCACACGCCAACCTCGCTGTACGTGAGACTCAGCCCGCCCATGTAGCTCGCCACCATCAGCTTTTCATCGCTCTTCGGATCTTTCCGATCGAGCTTCAGAAAAACCTCGCGGCACATGTCGAGCGATTTCTCGCTGTACGCCTCCGCGAATGTGTTCTTCTTGGTGCCGGTGATCGCTTCCACGCTATGGATGTAGGTATCCATGCCGGTGTAGAACCATTGATCGGTGGGCACCGTCGCGATCAGATCGGGATCGAGCACGATCTGGTCGAAGACCGTCCAGTCGCATTTGAGGCCGAGCTTTTTCACCGGACCGGTGAGCACCGCCGTCATGCTCACCTCCGCGCCGGTGCCGCTGATCGTAGGCACGCCGCAATGGTAGATCCCGGGCTTCTTGATCAGATTGAGACCTTGGTACTGCACGCTGCTGCCTTCGTTGGTGAACATCAGCGAGAGTGCTTTCGCCACATCCATCACATTACCGCCGCCGATCCCGATCACACCGGCCGGCAACCCGCGGCACTTGAGGATGTCATCGCGGAGGCCATCGATCTGCTCGGTGCTGGGCTCCTTGGCTGTACTACAGAAGATCAGTTCATCGCCATCCCTCAGCGGTATGCGTTGCTGGAATTCCGGCTTGTCCTGGAAGTAGTGATCGACAAGAAAGACCATGAAGCCTGTGCGGTGCGGCTCCAGGATCTCGCCGAGCCTGCCGAAGCTGCCGCGGCCGTAGCAGGTCTTTGTAACGCTCTTGAAGTTGCGGAAGAAGTCCATTCGATCAGATGATCAGATAATGAGATGATCAGATGATGGCTTTCTCACTGATCGGCCGCAAAGGAAAGGGTTCTGAGGGTTTTGGGCGTGCCCCGCCTTTTCATCGTTCCGGGCTGCGCCCGCCGAAGCAATGCGAAGGCGGGTCGCGCTATCCGCTATACTCCGCACTCCCTGCGGTCGCTTGCGGGGTGCCGCTCCTATCGCTCACGCGGATTCGTAACCGCTAATCTTCACGAGAAAGAACTGCAACGAATTCCTTCTTATTAAGCTTACTACGTTGCTTCTGGTCGTCAGTAATGTCAATTAAATATATTGAATCATGGCCAGACTCCCCAACCTTTCCATAACCACCCAGATTAAAGTAAAGTGTATCGTTCGCAGTGACATTTATCTCTTTCGTCGCGGATCGCACATTGGGAGCGTTCAGAGATTTTGCCAACAGTACCCTATGACCCGTTGTTTTACATGAATAGATGAGCTTTTTGTTTTTGTGCAACGGTGCGGCATACATAGCTTTAGCATCAAGGAATAAACTGACTTCAAATGGAAGTCTATCAGGAACTGTGCTATAAATTACTATCACAGGGTCTTGAGCAAGAACATTGAAGACCATTGACAGGATCAATAACAAGAAGGTGCAGCGCATCTTTCTGGTTTTCGACAAATCTATTGAAACTATTCAGCTCACCGCACACTACTCGAAGCCACATTCGGACTTTCCGGGTTCACATCTACCTGCCGCGTCTTGGGCACCACCACCAGATCCATATCCTTCATGGGGATCGCTCCCAGCAGCACTTGATCGCCCATCACCAATGCTCCTGCGAAGCCGGTCCTGTTCTTCAACTTGATCTCGATCGGGCCTACGTACGGAACGAGCCTTCGCCTGCCATCGGCCAGGGTCACTTCCTTCTGTTCGATAGGTTCAAGCTTCAACTGGATCTGCACATGCTCCGGGATGCATAGATGAACGGCCCCGGTATCCACGAGTGCATCCACCTGCACAGGCTGCAACTCAGGAAGCCGCGGGTTCTTCAGCAGGAAACGGCCGTTCACCAGACCCATGCAACGAATTTACGCAATCGTGCATGGTCCGGTCATGCTGCGCACTCACACATTGAACAGGAAATGCATCACATCCCCGTCCTTCACCACATATTCCTTCCCTTCTATCCGTAACCGGCCGGCGGCGCGGCAGGCGGCCTCACTGCCATGTTTCACGAAATCCTCGAAGCTGATCACTTCCGCGCGGATGTAGCCTTTCTCGAAATCGCTGTGGATCACACCTGCGGCCTTCGGGCCGGTGTCGCCCTTGTGGATCGTCCAGGCGCGCACTTCCTGCACACCGGCGGTGAAGTAGGTCTGCAGATCCAGCAGATGATAAGCGGCACGTATCAGCTTGTTCACGCCAGGTTC
>JAEZDL010000233.1 GCA_023418095.1 Bacteroidota bacterium | reverse complement strand
AGTGGCTGAAGGCCTTGTTCGCTTCCGCCATCTTGTGCACTTCCTCCTTCTTCTTGAATGCAGCGCCTTCCTCCTTGCTTGCTGCGAGCAACTCGTTCGCGAGCTTCATGGCCATGCTCCGCTCGTTGCGGTTGCGCGCATAGCTGATCAGCCACTTCATCGCCAGGCTCTTCTTGCGCTCTTCGCGCACCGCTTGCGGGATCTGGAAGTTGGCACCACCGACACGGCGGCTGCGAACCTCTACCTGAGGTGTAACGTTCTGGAGCGCCTTGCGGAAGATCTCCAATCCATCCTCACCGCTCTTTTCGGCAACGATATCGATCGCATTATAGAAGATGTCCAACGATTTGCTCTTCTTGCCGTCGTACATCAGGTTGTTCACGAACTTGGTCACCTGCTCATCCCCGAATCGTGGATCGGGCAGGATCTTATGCTTGATGGTCTTGCTACGCATGGCGTTCTATCAGTGACCGGTTCTTACTTTTTCTTCGCTGGAGCAGCACCTGCCTTGGGCCGCTTCGTTCCATACTTGGAGCGGCGCTGGTTCCTTCCTTCAACTCCCGATGTATCGAGCACACCGCGAACGATGTGGTACTTCACACCCGGCAGGTCCTTCACCCTTCCACCGCGAACGAGCACGATGCTGTGCTCCTGCAGGTTGTGGCCTTCACCGCCGATGTATGCGATCACTTCATAACCGTTCACCAGGCGCACTTTGGCCACCTTGCGAAGCGCCGAGTTCGGCTTCTTCGGGGTGGTGGTGTACACTTTGGTGCAAACGCCACGACGTTGAGGGCAAGCGGTCAGTGCGACCGATTTGCTTTTGTACTCAGGGGTTTCGCGGCCCTTGCGGATGAGCTGTTGGATGGTTGGCATGCGCTCGTTTCGTCTTGTCTTTCAGCGTTTTCGCTCACTCCTTGGCAAAAACGGGCTGCAAAGGTAGGATAATTTTCGATCCGGCCATACTGCGATCATGAAAAACTCCGGCCGGCTGCGCTCTTCAGATTTTGACCGATCAAGGAGTTGGATCAACTTGCTGACAACCTATTGATATTCAATATGAAAACGACTTCCATTGGTCACTGCCGGATCCTCATGGCCAATCCAACCATCTTCGACTGATCCATGGAAACCACCTACCTTTATCGCATCAAATGATCTGATTGGACCTCGGAAGCATCACTTATCACTCGATCAGTCCACGCATGCTGGGGCTGCTGAGCCGGATCCATGAACTCCTTGGTGAGGCGAACGCCCGTCACTTGGATGCCGCCCCGGTCGAGCTTGCAAAAGCCTACCAGGTCAGTATCATCCATTCCACTCTCGCGATCGAGGGAAGTACGATCGATAAGATCACAGTGGCCGAATTGGCTGATGATCGAAACGGATCCGCTTCGTCGCCTGAAGCGTTGGAGGCGGTGAATACACTTCGCGTCCATGATCTGCTCGATCAGTTCGATCCGTTCAATGATCAGGATCTGCGGCATGCGCACTCCGTAATGATGCATGGCCTGGCCACCGATGCAGGCCATTACCGCACTGGTCCCATGGAGGTTTTCTATGGCGAACCCCAGGCGTTGAGGGTGGCGCCTGCGCATGGCCTGCCGGTGGCGATCCGCGAGTTATTGTCGCATGCCGAGGAAGACGACTTTCCTCCGCTGATCACCAGTTGCGTGTTGCATTTCGGCCTGATCTACCTGCGGCCCTTCACCGCAGGCAATGGCCGGCTGGCGAGGCTCTGGCAACGCCGGTTCCTTATGCGGCAGTGGCCTGTTTTCGCGTACCTCCCGATGGAGGCGTTCATCCATCAGGCCGAACCGGCCTATCACGCTGCGTTGGAATATGCCGATCGAAGAGGAGATTGCATCGGCTTCATCACCTATATATTGGAACGGATCGAAGAAGCGTTGAGCGAACTGCTCGGAAGCCATGATGGCGTACGATCGTACGATGAACGGGTCGCCGTACACCTGATACGATGTGGACGAAGGGATTTCCGGCGAAAGGATTATCTCGCCACCTTCCCCGAACTTTCCACCGCCACAGCCACGCGCGATCTGCGCGATGCGGTAAAGGCAGGTTTGATCGAGGTGCGGGGATCTGGCCGGGCAGCGGTCTACAAGATCAAATGATCAGGCCTTATGATCTTCTTCCTTCACGTACAATTCCTGCACGATCACGATCAGCATGGCCATTAGTGGCGTAGCCAGCAACAGACCGATCCCGCCGGAAAGCACGCCCATCACCAGTTGGGCGATTATGATCAATGCAGGTGGAATGTCGATCAGCTTCTTCTGGATCTGTGGCGTGATGAAACTGCTTTCGACCGTTTGTATCACGATGTAAATGATCACTACGAGCAGCGCGGTGATCGGGCTTACCAGCAAGGCCAGCAGTGCTGCAGGTATCATGGCCAGCAGCGGACCGAAATTCGGGATGAAGTTGAGCAACCCGGCGAGTACGGCAAGCGTAAGCGCCATCGGGATCTTGAGTATGTACAGTGCGATCGCGGAAAGCACCGCCACGAACAACATCGCGAACAGCATTCCCTTCAGCCATTTGGCTAGCGTGATCCCGATCTTACCGATCACTTCACGTCCTTTTTCACGGCCCTTCGCTGGTAGCAACCGGATCATGCCGTTCACATAGGCACCGGGCGAGGCCGTGAAGAAGAGCCCCAGCAAGATCACCACGTATAGATCGCCTACCACACCGAACGTGCTTCGGAAGAACGTGTTCAACACACCTTCAAGCTTCTCCTGGCTATCCTTCGCCGTGATCCGTTCGAGCGCCTGCGAACCGATCGGGTGTTGTTCGATCCGCCTGCGCAGCTCACTGCTCATGGATGGCAGATCCTGTTTCAGCTGCGCGATCTGGTTGCCCAACTGATCCCCGGCGAGCCAGAAGAATCCGCCCAATAGAAGTATGGTAACGCTGATGGATAGCGCCATGCCCACTTTCGGCCCGCATTTGATCGCTCGTTGGATCATGCCCTTCAATCCGTGGAAATAGATCGCGATCAACGCTCCAGCGAATACGAGCAGCAGAACATTGAAGATCTCCTTCAGGATGAAGAGTAGTATGAATGATAAGGCGACGATCTCCACGCTCGTCCACACCTTGCTCTTGAATTTCGGATCGGGTGCATGATCGGCCATGGGCTGAAATTAGGTGGTGCGATCAACCTTTCAACGATCCTTCGCCTTCCCGCGCCCGCCGTTACCTTTACAGCTCGCAATGGATCATTTGAAGGGGCTGAATCCGGCCCAACTTGCCGCTGTTGAGAATACCGACGGCCCCACCATGGTGATCGCCGGTGCGGGATCGGGAAAGACCCGCGTGCTCACGGTGCGGATCGCGCACCTGCTCACCAAAGGCGTCGATTCGTTCCGAATTCTTGCGCTCACCTTCACCAACAAGGCGGCCAAGGAAATGAAGGAGCGGATCGCCAAGATCCTTGGTGCACAAGGCTCCACCGAGGCGCGCAACCTCTGGATGGGCACGTTCCACAGCGTGTTCGCCCGGATCCTTCGGGCCGAAGCCGACAAACTCGGCTATCCGAAGGATTTCACGATCTACGATACGGACGATAGCCGCAGCGTGATCAAGGGAATTGTGAAGGAATGGCAGCTCGATGACAAGCTGTACAAACCCAACCAAGTGCACGGCCGCATCAGCATCGCCAAGAACAACCTGATCGGGCCGATCGAATACCTGAACAACGCCGAGCTGATGGCCGGCGATGCTTCGGTGGGACGCGAAAAGATGGGCGAGATCTACCGCGAGTACGCCATGCGCTGTTTTCGATCGGGCGCGATGGATTTCGATGATCTGCTGTTCAATACCAACATCCTTTTCCGCGATCATCCGGAAACGATGCTGAAATACCAGCAACGCTTCCAATACATATTGGTGGATGAGTACCAGGATACCAATCTGGCGCAGTACAACATCGTGAAAACACTGGCGGCGCGGCACGAGAACATCACCGTGGTGGGCGATGACAGCCAGAGCATCTATGCGTTCCGCGGCGCGAACATCCAGAACATCCTCAACTTCCGAACGGATTATCCGGATCACAAACTTTTCAAGCTCGAGCAGAACTATCGCAGCACGAAGAACATCGTGGGCGCGGCGAACAGCCTGATCGAGAAGAACAAGGATCAGATCAAGAAAACGATCTGGACGGATAATTCAGAAGGTGAGAAGATCCGCGTTCACCGCACGCTGAGCGATAACGAAGAAGGACAATACGTGGCGCACACCATCTTCGAAACGAAGATGCAGAACCAGATCCCGAACAAGGGTTTTGCGATCCTGTACCGCACCAACGCGCAAAGCCGTAGCATGGAGGAAGCGCTTCGGAAACTGAACATCCCCTACCGGATCTACGGTGGATTGAGCTTCTACCAGCGCAAGGAGATCAAGGACCTGATCGCGTATTTCCGGCTGGTGTGCAATCCGCAGGATGAAGAAGCTTTCAAGCGCGTGGTGAACTACCCGACGCGCGGCATCGGGCAGACCACGATCGATAAGGTGATGGTGGCGGCGAGCCAGCGGAAGCTTTCGATCTGGGATACGATCATAAATCATCTGCCGGAGATCGGGCTGCATGCCGGCACACGAAAAGCGATCGCCGACTTCGTGTTGATGATCCAGGGTTTTCAAACGATGCTGCCAACGCATAGCGCGTATGTGTTGGGTGAAGAGATCGCACGGCGAAGCGGTATCCTGAAAGATCTGTTCGTGGACAAGACGCCTGAAGGCGTAAGCCGGTACGAGAACATCCAGGAATTGCTGAACGGGATGAAGGAATTCAGCGACCGCATAGAAGAAGGATCGGAAGAGATCAAGACATTGAGCGATTTCCTGATCGATGTGGCGCTGCTCACCGATGCGGACAACGACGATCCGAACGACAATGATCGCGTGAGCCTGATGACGATCCATTCCGCGAAAGGATTGGAATTCCCCTACGTGCACATCGTTGGCCTGGAGGAAGACCTGTTCCCGAACCTGATGGCCGTGCAAAGCCGCGCCGATCTGGAAGAGGAAAGAAGATTGTTCTACGTGGCGCTCACACGCGCCGAAAAACGCTGCACGCTCAGCTACGCGGTAAGCCGCTACAAATGGGGCAATCTCACCGCGAGTGAACCCAGCCGCTTCATCGACGAGATCGATCCGAAGTATTTGGAAATGCCCAAACAATTGGACCGATCGGTGAACCTCGGCTTCGATCGGAGCACACCACCTTGGGCTCGCCACACCAAGGAATTCCCGAAACCGGAAGGCGAAGAGCGATCGGGCAAACCGGTCTATGGCCGCGAACGATCGGCGCCGGTGCTGGGCAACACACCACGTCCGCCGATGGGCCGGCCGATGAACTCACCGCCAGCACCCGCCCAACGCCCGAACCTGAAACGGATCACCGGGACCGGCCAGCCCTTGGAAGCCACCAGTTCACCCGGCGCTGTCGCCCCCGATCTGGAGGAAGGTATGACCGTGATGCATGATCGGTTCGGCAAAGGCAAAGTGCTGAAGATCGATGGCAAAGCACCCGATCTGAAAGCGACGATCTTCTTCCCTACTGCCGGACAGAAACAACTGCTCTTGCGCTTCGCAAAGCTGACGGTGGTGGAGGGTTGATAGATGGTCTATTGGACCTTTCAATTTAGATCGGAAAGGCCACCGAACGATCATCTCATCGTCTTGAGTATGACCGGCATATCCATCGGTCCAATGTCATGCACCATTCAAGATCGACGATAACTGTTCTGCTATTCCATTTATCGTTGTTCTCTGTTGCTGCCTTGGAGCACCGTATTCCGGATCACATCATTATTGGTTCAGAGTTGGATGAACCACCACCGAATGATGATCCATGTTCGGCGATCGCCCTTCCATTGGAGCATGGTTGCCTGATGAGCACATTCACCAACTTGGATGCGACGAACACCGGCACCACAGCTCCCGGCGCCGATCCGGATGGTGTTCCAGAACCGGCCTGTGGTCTTCCATTGATGGGCGATGTCTGGTTTACTGTGCCGGTGCCACCCAATGGCATCGTTCAATTGGATCTGTTGGCCGGTGGTATGACGGATGCCGCGATCGCCGCGTATCGCGTAACATCAGGTTCCTGCACCTCGAATGATCTGGTGCTCCAGCAGATCGGCTGTGCGATCAATGGAAGTCAACAAGGCGCTGGAAATGCGTTGATGCCATACCTGGATATCACAAGTGAAACTCCTGGAAGCACTTTATACATACGCGTTTGGCGACAGTCGGGAGCCAGTGGCACGTTCACCATTTGTGCACGCAGGATCGATCCGCCGCCGGGAGATTGCTCCTATACATTGACCATGAACGATGCGGCCGGTGATGGCTGGGGCGGAAGCTTTGTGACTCTTTGTATCGCTGGAAATTGCTCGGACTATACAGTGATCGGTGGCACTGCATCCATAAGCGTGGGCGCCAATATGGGGCAGATGATACAAGTGAGCTATACTGCAGTAGGTGGTTTCCAGAACCAGAACTCTTTTATCATAACACAGTATGGCCAGCCGGTTTATGTAAGTGGCACTTCACCAAGTATGGGAATGGTATACACAACTACAGTTACGTGTAACCCACCACCTGCTCCCTCGGGGGATTGTTTGGGTGCGGTCTCGTTGTGCTCACCTACAAATATTCCGTGCATGCCTTACCTAGGCAGTTATTATGGCAATGATCTTACCCCGGAAAATGCAGGTTGCCTGGTGGAAGAAGCGCAAGGCATTTGGTTCGTTTTACACGTTGATCCCAGTGTTCCGCCCTGTTCACCCTTGGCGTTCGATATAGTGGGAGCGAACCAGGTTGGGTGCCCTTCGGCTGCAGATAATGTCTTTGATTTCGCCGTTTGGGGGCCGCTCCCACCCGGCTCCAACCCATCCATTTATTGCTCGATGCTCGAACAGCCTTACCGCTGTAATTATGCTTCCGTCCCAACTCCAGGCATTAAGGGACTCGCGTTCGACAATGATCTTCCCGAAAATCAATATGCCAGTGGAGACGCAATGGCAAAACATCTGATCGTTTCCGCGTGCGATCGATTTCTCTTGTTCGTGAACAATCGCGATTCGACGGGACAGCAATTCGCGATCCATTGGAAAGTACCACCACCTGATTTTCAGGTTTCAATGGCCGATTGCGCTTCACCCGTCGCACCAGGCACGTATGGAAGCATAGGTTGTTTAATGGAAGGGGATTGTATGCCAATACCGGTTGAAGTTCCAACATTGAATTACTCCACAATTCAGATCAATCCGAATCCTGTAAAAGAGATCCTTTGGGTTTCCGATGTTGGATCGGAAGTGCTGAGTTGGCAGATCATTGATGGAACAGGAAGAATGGTCCTTTTCGGAAGCTCATCGCATTCTCTGGATCTGGAGATCAACCTCAACCGCTTGGAGACTGGAACTTATTACTTGAAGTTGATCGGAAAGGAAGGCATTTCGATCTTCACCCATCGCTTCATAAAGGAATAGATCAACGTCACGGCCTGACATTCATGAGCCGATCCGTCTGACCGGCTACCTTGGCGCGGATGTTCGCGGAACTGCTTTCCTGGCAATTCATCACGATCGGCACTTCCATCATCCTCGCCGGTGCATCGATCCTGCTTTACCAAAGTGATCGCAGGAAGTGGGCGTTGATCTCACTCACGCTCGCGGCTTTTGTCCTTCACATTTCGGCTGCTTTCCTCGATCCGTTCCTCAACATGTGGGATGAGGTCTTCCATGCGGTAGCGGCAAAGAACATGATGGAACATCCGTTCACGCCGATGCTTCACCGTGAACCCGCGATGCCGATCACGGATCATTGGCCGCACCAACACATCTGGTTGCACAAACCACCGTTCTTCCTCTGGTTGATCACACTCAGCATAAAGATCTTCGGGACCGAAGTGTGGGCCGTGCGCATCCCGAGCGCGATCCTCACTGCGGCCCTCGTTCCGATCACCTGGCGCATGGGAACGATCCTCCGTAATGAACGCGTTGGTTTCATTTCTGCGATCCTTGTTTCCTTCTCTTATCTCCTGATCGAGCTCACCGCTGGTTCGATCAATACCGATCACAACGATGCGATCTTCATTGCACTGGTGGGCTTCAGCATTTGGTCGTTGCTGGAGTACCTGAAGGATCCGCGCTGGCAATGGGCCGCGGCGATCGGACTTTTATGCGCCGCTGCGATCCTTACCAAATGGTACATCGGACTTCTGGCCTTTCTTCCATTTAGCCTGATCGTTCTGCAACGAAAATTCGATCGGCGCACTTTCCTTCACTTTCTGCTTGCGATCTCGATCACTTCTCTTCTCGTTGGTGCCTGGCTCTGGCACATCTGGACCTGGTTCCCCACAGAAGCAGCGTACGAGGTGGAATTCAAATCCAGGCATTTCTCCTATCCGATCGACGGCCATCGCGGCACCTGGCTTTTCCACCTCGATGCGATCGATGATCTGGTGCCGCCGTTCACTTGGTGGATCGTTGTTCCGGCTTTCGTTCTATTGGTCGTTCAAGTGAAGGAAAGAGATCATCGCATCGTTCTTCTTTCGATCTTCCTGGCGATCCACAGCTTCTTCATGATGGCTCAGACGAAGATGATCTGTTACACCATGGTGCTCCTGCCGATCTACATGATCGCGATCGGAAATGCGATCGGTCTTTGCATCGATCGGGTCGGAACGAACCGGGTGCAGCGATGGATCTTTCCGATCGGGATGATCGTTGTTCTCATCCTTGCCCTCGATCCGGTGCGGTTAGTGATGCGCCATTCCTTGCCCGAAGAATTAAAGGAACAACGCGGCTGGCGCAGACAATTCATGGAAGCGATCCCTGTTATGGAAAAGCTCGCTGCACAACTCGGAGATCCACGCACCACCGCGATCTTCAACATGCCATCGAACCATTTCCTGCAATTCATGTTCGATCATGGGCACAGCACCTGGGACAAGATGCCAACGGATGAAGATGCCGGGCGGTTGATCGCGAAAGGATATACCGTTTACGCGATCCAGGATGGCCGCGGACTTGATGAATTTCCACAGAATGTGATCGTGATACCTGATAGCGTTGTGCAATTCCCGCGCTGGAGCCGGCTTTGATCGAAGCGAGTCCCTACCGTTCCGCTCTTGATCACGACCGTTCATCCAAAGTGAATGTCCGATCGCGCGGCATCGCACGTCACCTTTGCAAACCGAACTTCAACTATATGAAAGGCAAATTCTTCTCTGCGATCACCGCTTCCCTTCTCTTCACTGCGGCGAACGCCCAATCCTACCAATGGGGCGTGCACTATGGCGGCGTAGGTGAGGATGTGGTGCGCGCGATGACCACCGATGCGGCCGGCAATGTGTACAGCGTTGGCTATTACACGGACAATTCAGACTTCGACCCGGGTGCCGGTACGACCGAACTGGTCTCCAACGGCTTCTTCGACATCTACGTTCAAAAACTCGATACTGATGGCGGCTTTGTCTGGGCGAAAGGGCTCGGCGGTATCATGTTCGATTATGCCACCGGCGTGGATGCGGATGAGGCTGGGAACGTCTACATCACCGGTGTTTACCAGGAGACCGTGGACTTCGATCCGGGAGCCGGGACATTCGAGCTTACTTCCACCGGCGGTGAAGAAGTCTTCATCCTGAAGTTGGATCAGAATGGCGACTTCGTCTGGGCGCGAAGCATCGGCAGCCCTGCGTATGAAGAATCAACCGCAGTGAGCATGGATGCTACGGGAAATGTGTATGTGACCGGTTATTTCGAAACACCGATCGATGCCGATCCAGGTGCTGCAGAAGTAACGTTGACGACCAATGGCGCACAGGATGTTTTTCTCGTGAAACTCGATCAGAACGGCGATCTGATCTGGGCGTTCAACTTCGGTGGATCCGAGCAGGATCTTGCACTGAGTATGGATGCGATCGGCACCGGAGGCGTTGTACTCGCAGGTCATTTCAACCAGACGGTGGATTTCGATCCAGGGGTTGGATCCGAAGAACGAACCTCCAATGGACAGGCTGATGCGTATGTGCTTCGGATCGGTGCCGATGGTGAACTCCTTAGTGTGGCGACGTTCGGTGGGCCGCAGGATGTAACCGCGTGGGGCGTTGATGTGGACGCGGCCGGAGATGCGTTCGCAGCAGGAAGTTTCATCGGTTCGATCACCGCTGCGGATACTACGATCGCCGGCAACGGGCCGGAAGATGCATTTGTGGTGAAGGTGGAAGCCAACGGCGATGTGCAATGGCTGAAGGCGATCCAGGGTGCCGATTTCCAGAATGCGTACGATGTGCATGCGACATCCGAAGGCGATGTGGTGATAGCAGGATATTTCGCCGCCACCACCGATCTCGATCCTTCGGAGAACGAATTGCTCGCTACCGTGGAGTCCGGTGAGCCTTTCGATGCGTTCTATGTTCTTCTTGATAACGATGGCGGATTCATTTCCGCAGGCCAGTTCGGTGGAAGCAACTTCCTCGAACACCACGGAGTTTCCGCGGATGCGAATGGCAACTTCTACCTCGCCGCCGGTTTCCAGGGCGATGTGGATCTCGATCCCGATCCGGACAATTCAGTGGAAGCCGTTGCGATCGATTTTCGCGACAGTTACGTGATCAAGATCAGCTCCATCCCAACTTCGATCCCTTCACTGGAAGAGCTTGGTCTTTCGATCCATCCGAACCCTGCGATCGATCGGATCTTCATTGAACTGGCCGGGGAAGCTACAGGCATCCTCTACCGCATCTTCGATCAACAGGGACGGTTGGTGAAGTCGGGCCAGGTGGATCGCGCTTCTTCCATCGATGTTTCGAAACTGGACCAGGGGAACTACATCATGCAGCTCGAAGGTTTCGGAAGCATGAAGTGGGTGAAACACTGACATTGGAGTTTGTTCTGGAGGATCCCGGCCCGCAGCCGGGATCCTCCATTTTCGATCGAACGGACAATTACCAGCAACTGCCGTTCCCATCCACTCGTCTACCTTGCGCACCCGATCGAAGTGATGCAAGGCATACTCCTCGCCCTACTCTACATCGCGTTGCTGATCGCGATCATGCGACGCATGCGTTTCTTCAATTCGGTGGAAGCCCTGAAATGGCAGCACATCGCGGGGATCTTCGTATTGAAGGTTGCCGCCGGCACCTTGCTCTGGGCGATCTACACCGTCATCTATCCCGATCGGCTCACCGCTGACATCTTCAAATTCTACGACGATAGCGCGGTGATGTTCTCAGCGTTGCCCGGTCGGCCGCGCGATTACCTGCAGATGCTTTTCGGCATACAGAACGACACGCCATACTTCACAGAGGAATATTACCGGAAGATGAACAACTGGTTCCGGCAATACGAGAGCGAAGTGCACAACGATGCGCATACTGTGATCCGGTTCAATGCGCTGGTGCGGCTGATCAGTTTTGGTGAATTCCATGTGCATACGGTGATCGCCGCGTTCCTTTCCACCACTGGAATGGTCGCGATCTACCGCACGTTCGTGAAGAAACTGCCCGGACGCGAACGCTTGCTGATGATCGCGATCTTCCTGCTTCCATCGGTCCTTTTCTGGGCGAGCGGTGTGATCAAGGAAAGCCTTCTCTTCTTCGGTCTGGGTATCCTCATTCACCAGGTTTTCCGGTCGATCGAAAAGCGGAACAATGCGGCTGGCCTGATCGCTCTTTTCTTCAGTGTGATCCTTCTCTTCTACTTGAAGATCTATGTGTTGTTGAGCCTCGTTCCTGCGCTGCTTCTCTGGGCCTGGAGTCGAAATGGAACGTCGATCGCGATCGCTTGGAAAGCTGTGGTGATCTATGGATCTGGGATCGTGCTTGCGCTTTCGATCCATCATTTGATCCCCGGTTTCGATGTGATCGGCTTGATCGCCTTGAAACAAAAGGATTTCATCGGCCTGGCCACTTCGGTGGATTCCGGAAGTTTTGTTCAACCTCCGCTGATAACGCCCGATCCATTGAGTTTGCTGATCAACGCGCCCTACGCGATCTACATCACGCTGATCGGTCCCCTGATCCACTTCACCGGCACATTTGGCGCGATCGCTGCGCTGGAGAATTTCCTGATCATTTCCGCATTCGTCTTTTTGCTTGTTTACGCAAAGCCATGGAGATCGGTGGATCGGCCGCTGGTCATCAGCCTTATCGGGTATTGCGTTCTGCTGGCATTGGTGATCGGCTGGACAACTCCGGTAATGGGGGCGATCGTTCGCTATCGCACACCTTTGCTTCCGTTCCTGCTCATCATCGCATTACTTCTATTCGATCATCAGCGCTTCATCAGGCAATGGCCTTCCTTGAAACGGTTCATTTCGGCATGAGATCCTTCCTTCTGCTTCTTCTGCCCTTCCTTCTCTCTTCCTGCTATCAAAGTGAGACCGCCGATCTGGTCGTTCACAACGCGCACATCCATTCCATGGACGAAGCTGGTTCGATCCACCAGGCGATGGCGGTGAAGGATGGAAGGATCGTTGAACTTGGCGCCGAACGCCAGATCCTGAACAAATACAGGACGGAGAGAAAATTCGATGCCGCAGCGCAACACATCTACCCCGGTTTCATTGATGGACATTGCCACTTCTTCGGCTACGGATTGAACAAACAGAAGATCGATCTGATCGGAACGAAGAGCTGGGAAGAAGTGATCGAAAAAGTAAAGCGTTACGCTGAAGCACATCCGCAGAAAAAATGGTTGATCGGCCGCGGCTGGGACCAGAACGACTGGCCTGTGAAGGAATTCCCGACGAATGAAAAACTCAATGAACTCTTTCCCGATCGTCCGGTTTTGCTGCAGCGGATCGATGGACATGCCGCCGTGGTGAACCAGAAGGCGATGGATGATGTAGGCCTAGATCCAAACAGTTCGATCGAAGGTGGCTTGATGATGAAGCTTGATGGCCGGCCCACCGGGGTTCTGATCGACAATGCGGTCACCGTTTTCCAGTCGATATTCGACCAGGCCGATGAAGCAACGAAGCGCCAGGCGCTGCTTGATGCGCAGGCGGATTGCTTCGCTGCCGGTCTCACCATGGTGCACGATGCGGGACTCGATGTGGGCACGATCGAACTGATCCGCAAAATGCAGCAGGAAGGTGATCTGAAAATGCGCGTGTACGCGATGATCACCGATGATCCAGCGAGCTTCGCACATTTTGAAAAGCATGGGAAGATCGAAGATGAAAGGCTGATCGTGCGCAGCGTGAAGGTCTACGCTGACGGTGCACTGGGATCGCGAGGCGCTTTATTGAAGGAAACGTATACGGATCAACACGATCATTTCGGGTTGCAACTTGCCTCGCGCGAACATTTCAGTGAAGTTGCGGAATGGTGCAGGAAGAACGGTTTTCAAATGAACACGCATTGCATCGGCGATTCCGCAGCCGCGCTGTTGCTGGATGTCTATGGCGAAAAGCTAGATGGTGCGAACGATCTACGCTGGCGGATCGAACATGCACAAGTGGTCGATCCGGTGGATCGGCAGAAGTTCGCCGAATACAGCATCATCCCCAGCGTTCAACCCACACATGCCACGAGCGATGCACCATGGGCTGGTGATCGCCTGGGTGCAGATCGTGTGAAGTACGCTTATGCGTACGAGGAACTTCGCAAAGCGATGGGCATGCTCGCGCTCGGTACCGATTTCCCGATCGAAGGGATCGATCCGCTGCAGACGTTCCGATCGGCGGTGATCAGAAAGAATTCCGATGGCGAACCACCCGATGGTTATCAGATCGAGAACGCCTTATCACGCGATAACGCGCTGCGCGGAATGACGATCTGGAATGCGATCGCAAGTTTCACGGAGAACGAACTTGGAACATTGGAGACCGGAAAATTCGCCGACTTCGTGTTGGTGGATCGCGATCTGCTCACCGTGCCGGAAGATCTTCTGTGGAATGCAAGGCTGACCGCCACTTTCGTGAACGGCGAGCAGGTGGCCGGCCAGTGAGGTGTTCACGCTTCTGTACACATCACCGTAATTTCGTGCTCGCCGCTTCCGGCCATCCCACCACATGATCCCAAGATCCCTCCTCAGCCTTTCATTGATCTGCTCCGCTCTGGGCGTTCTTGCGCAGAACCTCCAATTGCCACCGGAATGGCAGTACAGTCCAGATGGCCACCGGTTGACGATCGGCACCGCGCCGGCACAGGGTTTCTACCAGAAGGACGTGTTGCGCACGATCGATCTGCAATTCGATCAGCCCGATTGGTGGGATCAACTCCTGGCCCTTGAGATCACAGGCGGGCGCATTCCCGCAACCATGATCGTTGATGGGATCGAATACGACAGCGTTGGCGTTCGCTTCCGCGGAAGCGTGGATTCCGATACGATCCAGAAGCGCGGTTTCAGCATCGATGTGAACCAGTACATCGATGGGCAGAACATCATGGGCTACACCACGGTGAACCTGGACAACGCCCGGGACGATGCATCCTTCATGCGGGAGGTGCTCTACTCCGATCTGATCCGAAAATATGTCCCCACACCGAAGGCGAACTTCATCCACCTCAACATCAATGGCGAGAATTGGGGCTTGTATCCCAATGTTCAACACATCAATTCACCATTCCTGCAGGAATGGTATTTCAGCAACAATGGTTCGCTCTGGAGCGCTGAGCGGCCCGATGGGCAGGACATTGGTGCCTGGGGCGATGGCACTGCGGCGCTGAACTGGCTTGGCGCCGATACCACCACGTACCAGGAATTCTATGAACTGGAGCGCACCGAACAGATCGAACCGTGGGATGATCTGGTACGCACCATAGACAAGCTGAACAACACGCCGATCGCACAGCTCGAGGATACGCTGGACGAATACATGAACGTGGACCGTGCGTTATGGTTCCTTGCCTGCGAGAACGTTTTCGGCGATCGTGACAGTTATATCCGCAAGGGCAAGGATGATTACATGATCTACCATGAAGCCGAAAGCGATCGCACGGAACCCATACAGGTCGATGGGCGCAGCACGTTCCAGAGCAACAGCATGGCATGGACACCTTTCTACCACGCGGATGATGCCAACTATCCGTTGCTGAACCGGTTGCTTTCCGTTCCGTCGTTGCGCCAGCGCTACCTGGCCCACATGCGCACGATCATCGCTGAAGACCTTCAATCCTCGGAATTCAACGCTCTTGTGGCCGGATACGTGGCACTGATCGATGCGGAAGTGCAGGCCGATCCGAAGAAATTGTTCACGTATGGCCAGTTCCAGAACGAGCTGATCGCGATCCAGGAATTCGTGAACGCGCGGCGGATCACCCTGAACGCGAATTTCGAAGTGGCACAGGTATCGCCCACTCTTTCAGGGGCGCAACACGAGGTGAACGGTACACCTTGGGCCGATCCGCTGATCGGTGAAAGCGTGAACGTAAGGGTCACTGCGGCTTCCGCGGATGGGATCGGCGCGGTGAACGTCTACTACAGCCACGGGCTTTTTGGCCCTTTCACGAAACTGCAGATGTTCGATGATGGTGCGCACGACGATGGATCGGCCGGCGATGGCGCATATGGGATCACGCTTCCCGATGCACCTGCCAACGCGTACGTACGCTACTACTTCGAGGCAGTTTCAGCGAACACATGGCAGACCACGGCGTACGATCCACCGGGCGCTGAGCATGACATCTATGTGTATCGCGTACAATATCCCACCGTTTCCGATCCACCGGTGCGTATAAACGAACTGCTCGCCGCGAACACCTCCAATAACATGGATGAGTTCCTGGAGTACGATGATTGGATCGAACTGTACAACAACAGTGGGCAGGTGGTGGACCTTGGTGAACATTGGCTCAGCGACAACGGGGCGATCCTTCAGAAATGGCAATTCCCGCTCGGATCGGTGATCCAGCCGTTCGGCTTCATGATCATCTGGGCCGATGGCCAGACCGACCAAGGCAGCGATCATGCCAACTTCGGGTTGAGCGCAAGCGGTGAATCCGTTTGGCTTTCCACACCCGATGGCATGGTGATGGACTTCATCGAATTCGGCGAACAGACGGATAACATCGCCTTCGCACGCCGCCCCAACGGCACAGGTCCGTTCGAGCTGCAGGAACCCACGTTCAACTTGAACAATGACTTCGTTTCGATAGAAGAGATCGAAGCCACTAGTCTGGTGCGTTCCTACCCGAACCCTGCGACCGATCGATTGATGCTCGTAAGCGAAGGACCACAGGAGATCGAGATCTACGATGCGCTGATGCGGCTCCGGTATAAAGGGCGCGTGACCGGCCGTTCGCAGATCGATCTGGGCGGCTGGGCAGCTGGAACGTATTACATCAAGAACGGATCGTCGATCGGAAAGTTCGTGGTGATCAGGTGATCGCGATCATTTCGCAAGATCCACCTCCACCCGGCGGTTCTTGCTCATGCCGATCTCGCTCCCGCTCGCATCCACCAATTCCTCGTCGCTGCGGCCGGCCGTGGTGATCCGATCGGCATCGATGCCGGCGGCCACGAGCGCGGCTTTCACCGCTTCGGCACGATCGCGGCCGAAAGCATTCTGATCGGGCCGGTCGGCGTACTGAACTTTTTCCAGTTCATCCATATGCCCGGTAAGAACGATGTTGATCGCCGGATCGGCCCTCAAGAGGCCGGCCAGCTCTTCGATCCATGGTGTCGTGGTGCTGTGCAGGTTGCGTTGTGAACGCTGGAAGTAGAAGGCCTGCCGATCGATCTTCTGCGCTGTGGAAAGCGAGGCATCGTCAATGGTGCTGCGGCCGTAGATGAACCCTGTCTTCTCGGCGGTCTGCGATCCACAGTCGCACTCAGCTGCCACTGTGATCGGCATCACCGAAACATCGTCGATGAAATAATACCCATGCTGGATCTGCGGCCGCACTTCACCCTTGGGCTTCTTCACCTTCCCCACTTTCGTCTCTTTCGTACCGAGAAAGTTCCCGATGATCAAGTTCTGCTCACCTCCGTTCGCTTCATAGATGCCGCATACGGGTTGCCATTCCTTCAGATCGGCAAGGATCGCATTTCCCGTATCGGGCACCTGCGCTTCATTCCCCAGTATGGAAGCATCATCCTTCGCCACCGATCCGCTGCTGAAATAGGCACGCAGTTCACGCGTGGAAAAACGGCTGAGATCGGCAAGTGAAACATGATATTTCACGCAGTATTTCCTGCCTTTCATCATCGGCTCGCGCAGTGCTGCCTGCAGGTAATGGCGCGGCTCGCGATCGTTCGGTGCATACACACGGATCCCCGCGAAATGATCGCCTGAGAGCGGCTCCTGCGAACCATAGGGATTCTTCAGCGCGCTCACCGGTCCTTCATCCACCTGTTCGCTGAAAATATCGGCCTTCGCGGTGGTCGGGCTGGTCCAACCGGTCACCATCTCAATGCTTCCGGGTTTCTTCAACTTTCCCTTGTATTCCTCGAAACTTCCGTTCCCGATCATTTCCTGCGCCGGCATCACCACGGGGAGAGCGAGCAGGAACGGGAGCACCAGTCCGCTGAGCTTCTTCATGCCCGTAAAAGTAGCGCTGTTGGGAACGTCGCGCCAGTGCCGGGTGCGTTCACTCGTTCACCATGCGATCCTTAAATTTGGAACAGCGCGTGTGCGCACGTTCAATCCCGATCCCTTGGAGCAAACAAAGAAGCAGATCCTTCCGGGGATCGATCTTACCAACTGCGAAAGTGAACCGATCCATATACCAGGCAGCATTCAGCCGCATGGCTGGCTGATGGCGGTTTCCCACTCGGATCTTCGGATCATAGCGATAAGCTCGAACGCCGGGTCTTTCCTTAACATCGATGCCGATGCGGCGATCGGTTCGCACCTGAAGGACCTGGAAGTGGGCACCGATCGCATTCCGCTGGGCGGAGAACTTGCGGCGGCGATCCACGCTGGTGAGAAGAAGCCGATCACGGCCAGCGAACCGGTCCGCTTCCGATCCGGGGCCAAGGCATACAATGCAGTGATCCACAAGCACGATGGCGCAGTGATCATCGAGATCGAGGAAGCTTCCACTTCCATGGGTCCGCTGGCGATCCAGCAGGTGATGTTGCAGGCGTTCGCGAAATTCCAGTCGATCCATTCCATGCAGGCCCTCCTGGATCAGGCCGTGGAGTATGTGCACCAGATCACCGGCTACGACCGGGTGATGATCTACCGCTTCCATCCTGATTGGCATGGCGAAGTGGTGGCCGAAGTGAAACTGCCCGATCAGGAGCCGATGATGGACCTGCATTTTCCGGCAACGGATATTCCGGAACAGGCCCGCCGGCTCTACCAGATCAATACGATCCGGCAGATCGCGGATGTGCATTCGCGCACGTCGCCGATCGTGCCTACTCTGCGCGCAGATGCCCGGCGCCCACTGGATCTGACGCATTCCGCATTGCGCGCGGTTTCGCCGGTGCACATCGAATACCTGCGCAACATGGGCGTCGGCGCGAGCCTCAGCATATCGCTCATCTATCGCGGCAAATTATGGGGTCTGATCGCCTGCCACCACAGTTCATCCCGCTTCGTCGACCACGATGCGCGAATGACATGCACGTTCATCGGGCAGATGCTCTCCGCTTCACTTGAACATCGCCACGATGCCGAGGAACGCGAGCGATCGCAAAAAGTGCACGAGCGTACCATGCAGTTGCACCAGCTCATGATGCGTGAACGGAGCGTGGCCGATGCGCTCACCAAGGACGAGAACACGTTGCTCCAGTTGGTGAAGGCGGAAGGTGCTGCATTGATCTTCGAGGAAAAGGTGCACAGGATCGGTGCCGCACCGGATGAGGGAACGATCGGGACCATTACAAGTTGGATGCGTGCCGGGAAAGTACCAGCCGTGTTCCGTACCACGGAATTACCACGGCTCATACCGGAACTTGCCGATCGGCAGGGAATGCCCGCTGGCCTGCTCGCGATCACATTATCGCAGGAATTGGGAGAATACATCCTCTGGTTCAAGCCGGAAACGCTTGCGCATGTGCATTGGGCCGGAGCACCCGAGAAAAGCATCACGACAACCTTGAACGGCCAGGGGCAGCCAACGCTGGGCCCGCGGAAAAGCTTTGCCAAATGGACCGAGCAGGTGAAGGGGACCTCCACCCCATGGACAAGGGCCGATCTTTCGATCGCCCAGAAGCTGCGGGAAGATGTGTTGCAGGTGATCGCACGCAAGGCGAACGAGATCAGGAAGCTGAACGAAAAGCTTCGCGTCGCCTATGAGGAGCTGGATACCTTCAGTTACACGATCTCGCACGACCTGCGCACACCGCTTTCCGCGATCCGCAACTATGCGGAATACCTGCTGATGGTGTACCGCGACAAAGTGGAAGGTGACCTGGACGATGTGCTGGAACGCATGATCCGGAGCACAGACAAGATGTTCACCCTGATCGAGGAAGTGCTTGATTATTCCCGGCTCGGTCGTACCGAGCTCAATGGTGGTTCCGTGGATATGGCGGTGATTCTGAAAGAGATCAAGGATGAAGTGCTTTCATCCTGGTCGGATGGGCGCACCACGCTCACCATCGGGGCCACACCACCGCTGTGGGGCGATCGCACCATGATCGCACAAGTGTTCACCAACCTCATCTCCAACGCGGTGAAATATTCGCAGCGTACCGAAAGTCCGCAAGTGCTTGTGGAAGGATCGGAGAACGATGACGAGGTGATCTACACCGTGCGGGACAATGGGATCGGGATCGATATGGAACAGGCGGCTCACGTGTTCGATCTGTTCAAGCGGCTGGACAATGTGAAAGGTTTCGAAGGCAGCGGCGTGGGGCTGTCGATCGTGAAACGGATCGTGGAGAAGCATCAGGGAAAGATCTGGTTGAACAGCGAGCCCGGCGAAGGCTCCGTGTTCCATGTGAGCTTCCCAAAACCTGTGGAAGCGTAATGGAGGGAATGAAAAGCGCAACGGAAAGGCCGGTGGAAAGGTCCGGTCTTCGTGAACGATTGAGATCCGCGACCGCGGCTGATCACCAGGCCACCGAGGAGGCGATGTACGGCGAAGCGATCATGAAAGGTGATCTCACGCTCGACCGGTACAAGCATCTGCTCAAAGCGCATTACATTTTCCATTCAGCCCTGGAAAAGGCCATCTCCGCGCACGCCGATCGTTTCGCAGCGATGCGGCCGCACGATCGGCGCAAGGCCGGGCAATTCCGCGACGATCTGCTTCAATTGAACGAACCGCTGCCCCTGGAGGAAGAGCTTTTCGCCGGATGGGATTTTCCCGAATTGCTCGGTGCCGCCTACGTTGCCGAGGGATCCACCCTGGGTGGCGCGGTGATCACACGCGCGTTGCAGAAGAACGGCATAGCCGATGCGGCCGGGATCGAACCCGGACCATTCGGATCATACGGTGAGCGCACGGGCGAACGCTGGAAGGAATTCCTTCACTTCCTGGAAGAGCATGCCGATGCGGGTGATGCTGCCTGCAACGGCGCCAACCGGGCCTTCCGCTTGTTAAGAGATGTTTTCGACCGCCTGGGATCACACTAGGGCCGCGCGTTCCCGATCGATATCCATATTAACTTGATGGCAGCGGATCGACGCCTTACCCGTCATCCACTTCCATGGACTTCGATCGGATCAAAGAGAAGCTGGCGATCCTCGCCGATGCGGCTAAGTACGACGTGAGTTGTGCGAGCAGCGGAAGCAAGCGCAAGAACGAAGGCGGCCTGGGCAATGCGGAAGGCATGGGCATCTGCCACAGTTATACGCCCGATGGCCGTTGCGTGAGCCTGCTGAAGATCCTGCTCACCAACCATTGCATCTTCGATTGCGCGTATTGCGTGAGCCGCCGCAGCAACGATGTGCAACGCGCGGCATTCACCGTGAAGGAAGTGGTGGATCTCACGATCAATTTCTACCGCCGCAATTACATCGAAGGATTGTTCCTGAGCTCGGGCATCTTCAAGGATGCGGATACCACGATGGAACGGCTCGTGCGCGTCGCGAAGGAACTGCGAACGAAGCACAATTTCCACGGATACATCCACCTGAAGAGCATTCCCGGCGCGAGCGATGAATTGATGCACGAGGCCGGACTGTACGCCGATCGGTTGAGCGTGAACCTGGAGATCCCCACGGAAAAGGAATTGAAGCGCGTGGCGCCGGAGAAAGATCATGCACTGGCGTACCGCCCGATGAATTACCTGAAGCGCACGATCGAAGGACTGAAGGAGGAGCGATCGCTGGTGAAGAAGAAACCGCTTTTCGCACCCGCCGGACAAAGCACGCAGCTGATCGTTGGCGCTACGCCGGAAAGCGATCGCACGGTGCTTTCACTCGCAAGCAGCCTTTACAAGGACCAGGGTTTGAAGCGCGTGTACTACAGCGGTTATGTTCCGATCAGCGCCGATCCGCGCATGCCTGCGATCGATCGCGCGCCGCTTGTGCGTGAGAACCGGCTCTACCAGAGCGACTGGCTCCTGCGTTTCTACGGTTTTTCGGTGGAAGATCTTTTGAACGAAACGCAACCGCAGCTCGATCTCGACATCGATCCGAAGACAGCGTTCGCACTGCGGCATCCGGCACTTTTCCCGATCGATGTGAACACGGCTTCGCGTGAGATGATCCTGCGCGTGCCAGGCATCGGAACAAAAAGCACGGATCTGATCCTGAAAGCGCGGCGTAGAGGAATGATCCGCAAGGAGCATTTGAAAGCATTCGGCGTGGTGATGAAGCGCGCACAGTATTTCCTTTCATTCACCGGTGAAGCACATCCGCTGGTGCACCAACCGGGACGATTGCGATCCATCCTTACTGCACCGAGAGCGCCTTCGCCACAACTCGATCTGTTCGCGGCCTGATGATTCCCGTTCACATCCGTTACGATGGAAGTTTTGCGGGAATGCTTTCCGCAGCCGCGGAGATCGTGCGCGACCGGTTGCAACCGCTTTCGGTGTTGCGTCCGCAGGAAACAAATGCTGATCTGTTCGCTACGGAACGCACGATCATCACGGATGAGAACTGGAGCCGTCGTGCCTGGAAAGCGATCGTGGACCGGATCGGAAAGAGCGAAGCGAAGAGCCTTGCGATCTGCCACCTGGCCGAAGACCGATCGGTGGATGAATTATTGATCACGCAGATGGTGCGTGTGTTGCGGAATGAGACCGCTGCTTCCGATCCACGCGATGCGGTGAACCTGGAATTGCGAAAATGGCGCAAGAAGATCGATCATGAAGCGCACCACATGATCGCGTTCGTGCGTTTCCAGGAGAATACGGATGGGCTTTGGACCTCGGTGATCGCGCCGGCTTATGACGTGCTTCCGCTGATCGCATCGCATTTCAAAAAGCGCTACGCGGACATGGCCTGGATGATCCTCGATGAACGCCGGAACTACGCTTTGAACTTCGATGGCCAGGATCTGCACTGGTCAGAACCGATCGATGCGGGAACGACCGATCTGCCCGCGAACATCGCGGCTGAACCGGCTCCAGCGGAAGACGCGTATCGATCGCTTTGGAAAACGTATTACCACCATGTGAACATACCAGGCCGCAGGAACTTGAAACTGCAGATGCGGCACATGGCGAAACGGCACTGGAAGCACATGGTGGAGATGCAAGGCTGATCGGTGAACGACAGGAACATTTGCGCCAGGGCCGGATCCCGCGTAAGTGGCGCAGCCGGAAAGCCCGCACGGCGCGAAGCGACGGAGGACTTGCAGGCGAAGACACGACCTGACAGGAATTCGCCCTCACATGGATCGGTGAATGGATCCATCACTGAAAAACAGGAAGTAGATCCTAGCCTGATCAACGATGTATCTTATTCGCGGGCGATCGCCAACTTGATCGCCGATCGGAATGCAGGTACACACAAACACTTCACCGCTGTTCAATTTCCACGGGTACGGCATGTACCGATCGGCGCGGAACCCGAGCCTTTTGGAACCCGATCTTCCGTATGGTGAGGATCTGCTGCAGTTCATCTGGGAAAAGCGGCTTTTCGATCACCATGCGTTGCGCACGATCGATGGCGCGCCGATCGAAGTGCTGGAGCCCGGGGAGATCCAGCACAACAGCGGGCCGGATCTTTCGGGGGCGCAGATCAGGATCGGCGGGCAGTTGTGGGCCGGGCCGGTTGAGGTGCACCTGCGCAGCAGCGAATGGTTCGCACACGGCCACCAGACCGATCCGGCGTATGAGAACGTGATCCTGCACGTGGTGTACGAACATGATCAGGAAGTTCGCACTCCGCAGGGAAGAGCCATTCCCACGATCGAACTTTTCCCACGGATCTCCACCGATAGCATCGCACTGTACCGATCGATGATGACAAGCGGCCGTAACGTGCCGTGCGCATGGCAGATCGGGAAACTGGATCGGGGGCGGATCGATGAATGGCTTGACGAAGTTCTGATCGGCAGGCTCGATCGGAAGGCGTCGCAGGTGATCGGGCTCCATGAGCGGCTGGGCGGCGATCCACCGGCGACATTCTACCATTTGCTGCTGCAGGCGTTCGGAATGAAGACGAACACTGAACCGTTCGGAATGCTGGCCCATGCCCTTCCCCTGCGGATCCTGATGAAATACCGCGACGATCCATTGCGAACCGAAGCGCTGCTCTTTGGCCAGGCTGGCCTGTTGCGCACCGACCTGATCGATGAATATCCCCGGCGCTTGCAGGGCGAATACGAACTGCTGGCACACTTGCACGATCTGCGGCCGATCCCTTCCGTCGCCTGGAAATTCGGCCGGATCAGGCCGGTGAACTATCCTTCAGTCCGTCTTGCACAATTAGCCAAACTGTTCACCGATCGTGAAGCGCCATTGATCGACCTGCTCTCGGCCATGGATCCCGATACGGTGCATTCGATCCTTGACATTGAGGCTGTTGGTTACTGGCAGGACCATTACCGGATCGATCGGCCCACCTCTTTGAAACGCAAGCATTTCGGCCGTTCAGCAGCGGACCACGTGATCATAAACGCTTTGGTGCCCTGGCTGTATGCCTTTGCCCAGATCCAGGGCAGGCCGGCCTTGCGCGATCGGGCGCTTGGCCTGCTCGCCGGTTTGCCGCCCGAAAAGAACCAGGTACTGGACGATTGGGCATCGCTGGGGCTAAAAGCGTGCACGGCAGCGAAAGGCCAGGCGCTGCTGGAACTACGCAATTTGCACTGCCACCACCGCAAATGCTTAACTTGCGGTATCGGGAGTGAGCTTCTGCAGCGCACTTCACCAGCACGAAAACAGGTTTGATCGATGATATCGCGGGTAAAGACGTGGTTCGAGCTTCAAGCTTTTGGTGTTTGCGAATGGTGGGCTGAAAAGCTGAACGTGAAGACCGAACAGGTGCGGCTTTCATTCATCTACCTCAGCTTCATCACAGCAGGCGTGCACCTGGTGGCCTACCTGGTAATGGCGTTCGTGCTGCAGCACAAGGAGCGGATCAAACATCCGTTCAAGCGACGCAGCACTGTTTGGGAGCTTTGATCCGCTACTCCGCCGCTATTTTCGCGCTCCATGAAGGTATTGATCACCGGAAGCAACGGGCTTCTCGGGCAGAAACTCGTGGATCGGTCGCGCAACGACCCCAGCCTGGAACTGATCGCCACCAGCCGTGGTGAGGACCGGTCACCAGAACCGCTGTTGGATCGATACCATTCGTTGGACATCACCGATCGGGCGGCGGTGCAACGGGTCTTCGATCAAACCGGTCCCGATGTGGTGATCCATACTGCGGCCATGACGAACGTGGATGCATGCGAACTGGATCCCGCTGCGTGCGAATTGCAGAACGTTACCGCCACGCAAAACCTCGTGGAAGCAGCGAAAAAGCACGGTAGCCATTTCATTTTCCTGAGCACCGATTTCATTTTCGATGGAAAGGATGGACCTTATCGTGAAGAGGATCGGCCCGCACCTTTGAGCATCTATGGCCATAGCAAATTGAAAGGGGAACAGATCGTTCAGGGGAACCTTGAAAAGTGGGCGATCGCCCGCACGATCATCGTTTACGGCCATGCGAAAGGACTCAGCCGCAGCAATGTGGTGTTGTGGGCGAAGAGCGCGCTGGAAAAGGGCCAACCGATCCGCGTGGTGGATGATCAATGGCGGATGCCGACCCTGGCCGAAGATCTTGCGGAAGGCTGTCTGCAGATAGCGCGCAAAGGTGCAACGGGCATCTACCACCTTTCCGGTCCTGATGGCATGACGATCCTGGAACTGGTGCAACGCGTTGGCGCATTCTTCCAACTGGATACATCGATCATTTCACCGGTGAAAAGCAGCGACCTGGGTCAACCGGCACAGCGGCCGCCCAGAACTGGCTTCGTGCTTGACAAAGCGAGACTGGATCTGGGCTATGATCCACATGGCTTCGAGGCCGGCCTTGCGATCCTGCGCGATCAGCTTGCCGTTGGCTGATCACTTGTTCATTCACTATTCCTGCCGATCCCGCACCTGTGACCGGCTGCGCCTATATTGCCGCCCCAAACGGATCGAATGACCGCAACTAAAGAAGCCTGGGGAACGCGTGTAGGCCTGATCCTCGCCATGGCGGGCAACGCTGTAGGCCTTGGAAATTTCCTGCGTTTCCCGGTGCAGGCCGTGAACAACGGCGGTGGCACCTTCATGATCCCCTATCTCGTATGCTTCCTGCTGATGGGGATCCCGTTATTATGGATCGAATGGAGCATGGGCCGATATGGCGGAAGGTTCGGCAACCACAGCACACCGTTCATCCTGGACAACCTTACCAAACGTGCCTTCTGGAAGTATTTCGGTGTGTTCGGCATATTCACCAACATCGCGGTGGCATCGTACTACTGCTACATCGAAAGCTGGACGATGAGCTACGTGTGGCATACGCTGCAGGGCACTTTCACCGGCCTGTCCCAGATCGAAGTGGCAAAGTTCTTTGAAACGTATGTGGATATCGGCGTAAGCACTACCGGCATTCCTTACGAAGCGGTGATCTTCTATGTGCTGTGCCTCGCTCTCAACACGTTCATCCTTTCGCGTGGCCTACACGGCGTAGAGCGTGCCGCCCAGATCGGCATGCCCTTGCTTATCCTTTTCGGCATTTTCCTGGCATACCGCGGGGTTACGCTGGGCACTTCCGGTGCATCACCTGAAGTTCCCGGTGCCAGCGCCTGGGACGGGCTTAATTTCCTTTGGACGATCCAGGAGGGAAGTTCCATCACCGATCTGCGCGTGTGGCTGGCGGCCGCAGGGCAGATCTTCTTCACCCTGAGCGTGGGAATGGGAACGATCCATTGTTATGCCGCTTACGTGAAGAGCAAGGATGACATCGCTTTGAATTCGCTCGCGAGCGGTTTCACCAACGAGTTCGTTGAAGTGGTGCTCGGCAGCATGATCGTGATCCCGATCGCGGCGGGTTACCTCGGCCTGGATTGGGTAAAGGAGAACGCCGGCTTCGGAATGGCCTTCCAGACCATGCCGTTCCTGTTCGATAAATGGGGACCTGTGCTCGGTGTGCTCGCCGGGGTGATGTGGTTCGGGCTGCTCTTCTTCGCAGGGATCACCAGCAGCCTTGCGATGGGAACGCCGTGGATGGGTTTCATGCGCGATGAATTCGGCTGGGGAAGGAACAAGGGAGCGATCACCTTCGGGTTGATCGTACTTGCACTCGGCCTGCCCACCGTTTTCTTCTTTGAATACGGCGTATTTGATGAATACGATTACTGGGCCGGCACGGTGAGCCTTGTGGTGTTCGCCTTCGCGGAAGTGATCCTTTTCTCGTGGATCTTCGGTATCGAAAAGGGTTGGGCCGAACTGAAGGAAGGGGCCGACATCAAACTGCCTGGCATCTACAAATACATCATCAAATACATCACCCCGATCCTGCTTTTCATCGTGTTCACAGGATCGCTCTTCACGCCATTGGGCAACGACTGGCAGTCCGCCGGCCGATCGCTCTTCTCGGGTGAAGGCTGGCCACTTGACAATGGCAGCATCGTGAAAATGGTGGCGAACACAGGCCTCAACGAGCAGATCGCAGCCGCCACCGACCCGATCGAGATCGAGGCGTTGCAGGATCGCAAATTCTACGTGAACCTCGCGCGGATCCTGTTGACCCTGGCTTTCGCCGGGTTGGCTTTGCTCGTATTCATCGCTTCACGCAACCGGGATCGAAGGGAAAAGCTCGCCAAAGCATGACAACGGAAGCACTCACACTCATGATCGCGACGCAGAGCATCGTGACCATCGCCACGTTGTACTTCTTCTACCGAGTGCTCACAAGCAAGAAGAGGCCCGAGCCGGACAGTTACCTCGAGAACGACGGCGATCTTTGATCGCGCTATATTCAGGGACCTATGTCCCGCGAGAAGCAGAGATCACAGTTCGCTGAAAAACCGTTCAAGGAACAACTGAAGGACATGTTCTCGCTGCATGCCAGCGAGCGCCGTGGAACATTCCTCTTCATCATTCTTCTTGTAATTCTGTGCGGATGGGTGGTCTACGAGCAGTGGTTGTACACGCCGCCAAAATTCGATCCCGGCCCGATCCGCACGGAAATGGAGAAATGGATCGCGGCTCGGCGATCTATGGATCGGAAAGAGGAAAAGCCGGCCGCTGAACTTTTCGATTTCGATCCGAACACCATCGGCCGGGAGGAATGGCGGCGGCTTGGCCTGAGCGACCGGCAGATCAACGGGATATTCAATTACAAGGAGAAGGGCGGATCGTTCCGTGTGAAGAAGGACCTGGCGAAAATGTATACGATCCCGCCGGAGACATTTGCTGAACTCGAGCCCTTCATACTTCTTCCCGATTCACTTGAACGAAGGGAATTCGATCGGGATCGATGGAAGGATCGCAGCGATCATTCCGATCGAAAGGAATTTCCAAGGAAAGAACGTGAGCCATGGCCAGATCGTACACCGGCACCGATCGTTCCGCTGGACATCAATTCCGCCGATACCACTGCATTGGTGACACTGCCGGGGATCGGGCCTGCGTTCGCGCGCGGGATCGTAAAGTATCGCAACAAGCTCGGCGGTTATGTCTCACTGGATCAGCTCAACGAAGTGTACGTATTACGCGACAGACCCGAAGCGGTGGAAGGGCTGAAGAAGATACTGGTGATCCGGAGTGAAGCGAAGAAGATCCGGATCAATTCGGTGACCGCGGAGGAACTGGCACAACACCCGTACTTCAACCGCAAGATCGCGAATGGACTGATCAGCTACCGAAATAACCACGGGCCCTTCAGCGACATCGAAGAGATCAAGGGAAGTGTATTGATCAACGACACTTTGTACGAGCGGATCGCACCCTACCTCACCACCGAATAGTTCAGTGTGTGGCGATCGTATCCGATGTGGTGTGAAGCAATTTCTTCAGCCGCATGCGTGTGATCTTGTTCTGCTCTTCCGCCGCGATCAGCACCTCCTTTTCCGGCACGTTCTTCAAGCGAGCCTCGATCAGCTCCAATGTTTCCGACGGACTTTTTCCGGTGGCACATAGAATGAAGGTGTGTCCGAATTTCTCCTCGTACATCTCCCCTGCTTTCACCAACTTTTCGTGCATGCTTCGATCGCCGTTCAAGCTTTGGTACAGTTGATCCGCGATCGGCCGATGATGCTCGAACGCCTCGTGGTAATCGTCAACATCGCATTCCTCCCAAACCCGATCGCTGATCTCCAGCATCTCGTTCAGATCCTCGTAGGGGCGGCCAACGATCATGCGATCCACCCAGCGCGACGCGCCGCAACATTGTTCAAACGCTTCGAAGGCTTTCGTTTCGTTCAGCCGGTTCAATTGATCGATGGTCATGACGGAAAAATGCGCGAGGGATATTGGATCGGGAAGATAAGCACGTTCGATCCGATCGTTCATCACGACCTGAAGCAAATGTTCGGCTGCTTTCATCTTGACAGATCCTGCCGATCGTGTTCATCTATCTTCGGAAAGTCCGATCGCAAAGATCCATCACGTGCGCCTTCCGATCCAGATCACAGCCTTGCTCATTTCGATCGGAACAGTTGCGCAGAACCTGCCTCGCACGCGGATCACAACTGTTCCATCACAGTTCATCTTTCTTGAAATTCCGATCACGATCGAACGATCAGTGGGCAGAAGTACGATCGGGATCTCCGCCGGATACCGCCCAGGAGTGAAGCAAAGCGGCATGATCGATGGTCGCGGCGGATATCACCTTCAGAACTACTGGAATTTCGCGTACAACAATTTCACTTTGGGCTTGATCCACAAGTACCATCTGCGCGATCGCTTCGGGCTTCATGTTGAAACTTCGGTTCTGTATCGCCAATGGTGGTTCGATCGAAAACGGATCGGTTATGATGGCGATGGAACATTCGACGCAGTTCGATCCGAAGATCAGCGTGTGTTCATTCTGAAGGCAGTGCTCGGCAAAAGCATCATGTGGCAGAGAAGCGGAAGGCCGATCTTCATCCTTGAATATTTCGCCGGCCCATCGATCCGCTGGAAAACATTTCGTTTCACAACGCATTCGGGCACGATCGATGGATCGGAAGTGATCGATCACTTGGAAGAAGGAAGCATCTGGTCGCCCGGTTTGCAGATCGGCCTGCGGCTTGGGATCGGGTTGGAATAGATCAACGGGCGGGGATGATCACCTTTTGCTGGAACGATCGTCCGCGATCGGAGATCACATGCAGGACATATACTCCTGCTGGAAGATCCTGCGTAGCAATGGAGAACCGACCGGCAACGGATCCTTTCTGTGCCATAAGCGCACCAGCGGAATTGAACAAAAGCATTTGCGGCTTTACCAAAGAAACGTTCAATATGATCTGAAGGTCTCCGTTCAGATCCGTGTAGATCATAAGTGGCGATGCTTCCGCAGAGATCCCATCGATGGATACGACACTTACTTCAGTAGCGTAGAGCAAGGTGCGCTGCGTGGGTGATATCTGCTGGCCTTCCTCAAGTACCGTACGCTCGGTCGCGCGGAGGATCTCCCACGGAAAACCGTTCGCATAAAAGTTCACGCTCTCCAGTTCGATCGTTGTGGATCCATCGTCGATCTGCGCCTGATCGGTGCAACTCACGCGGATCACATTCTGAACTGTTCCCCATGGCAGCACCAGATCGCCCGATCCATTCGCTGTGCAACTCCTGGTACCGCTGATCACCGTCCCACCCTGAAACCCGCTCCAATCATCCTGCCAGCTAGCTCCATGGTACAAGGGAAAAGCGATACGCCGGAAGGGCACATCCAACCGGTACTGTCCCCAACCGAGATCACCCACCGAGCCATATCCGAAAACTCCGGAACTATCCACATGGAAGAATTCCGAAACGCCATTTCCTGTCAATACAAGTGAAGCTTCGGGATACTCCCCAGCGAACTCATTACCGGCTGCATTCTCGAATTGATGGCTCAACGCCGCGCCACTGGTGATCCCGGAATAATCCCAAACTTGATCGGAACCCGTTTGCGGCAGATCGATATACGTGCCCATGCGCAGTGTGAATTGATCCCCGATCTGAGGCGCGTTATCCATGGAAATGAGCTGCGCAGGGGTTGATACGACGTGTAAGAATGTTGGAATAAGGATGTACGCTCGCATAGGATAGGATGTATGGAACAAAACAAAGCCCCTGGAGCGGCTCCAGGGGCTTTGGCAATTCCGAAAAGATCGGTTTTATCTACACATCCAACTTCGCATACACCGCATTTTTCTCGATGAATTCGCGGCGTGGCGGAACCTCATCGCCCATCAGCATACTGAATACGCGATCGGCCTCGGCACCGTTCTCGATCGTTACCTGGCGCAGCGTGCGGCGCTCTGGATCCATCGTGGTCTCCCACAATTGTTCGGCGTTCATTTCACCGAGACCTTTGTAGCGCTGCACTCCGATGCTTGCATCCTTGTTGTGCGCGCGCATACGCTCCATTACGGCATCGCGCTCCTGATCACTCCAGCAATACACCTGCTCTTTACCGCGCTTCACCAAATAGAGCGGCGGCGTAGCGATGTACAGGTAACCCTGCTCGATCAGCGGTTGCATATGGCGGAAGAAGAAGGTCATGATCAGCGTTTGGATGTGGCTGCCATCCACGTCGGCATCGCACATGATCACGATCTTGTGGTAGCGCAGCTTCTCCATGTTCAGCGCCTTGCTATCATCTTCGGTGCCGATGTGCACGCCAAGCGCGGTGTAGATGTTGCGGATCTCCTCGTTGTCGAGGATCTTGTGCTGCATCGCTTTCTCCACGTTCAGGATCTTACCGCGCAGCGGTAGGATCGCCTGGAATTCACGGTTACGGCCCTGCTTCGCGGTTCCGCCTGCTGAATCTCCTTCGACGAGGAAAAGCTCGCTCTGGCTGGCATCCTTGCTGGAGCAATCGGCGAGCTTACCGGGTAAGCCTCCGCCGCCGAACGCGCTCTTGCGCTGCACCATTTCACGCGCTTTGCGCGCGGCATGGCGAGCGGTCGCCGCAAGGATCACCTTGTCCACGATCTGTTTCGCGTCTCGCGGATGCTCTTCGAGGTAGTTCTCGAGCATTTCGCTCACCGCCTGATCCACCGCGCCCATCACTTCGTTGTTGCCGAGCTTGGTCTTGGTCTGGCCCTCGAACTGTGGCTCCTGCACCTTCACGCTGATCACACAAGTCAGTCCTTCGCGGAAATCATCACCGCTGATCTCGAATTTCAGTTTCTGTGTAGCACCGCTGTTATCGGCGTATTTCTTCAGTGTACGCGTAAGTCCGCGGCGGAAACCGGCCAGGTGCGTTCCACCTTCGTGCGTGTTGATGTTGTTCACATAGGAGTGCACGTTCTCGTTGAACGAGTCGTTGTACACCATGGCGATCTCCACCGGAATGCCCGACTTCTCGCCTTCCATGTAGATCACATCATCAATGATCGGGAGACGTGTGCCATCAAGGTATTTCACGAATTCCACGAGCCCGAGATCGCTGTAGAAGACATCGGTGACGAAGCTGCCGTCCTCCTTCGCGTGGCGCTGATCGGTAAGCGTAAGCTTGATGCCTTTGTTCAGGAATGAAAGTTCACGCAAACGGGCAGCCAGCGTATCGTAATTGTACTCGGTGGTCTGGAAGATGCTTGGGTCGGGAGTGAAGGTCACGATCGTTCCGCGATAGTCCGTTGCGCTGATCTCCTTTACCGAATACTTCGGTTTGCCGGCATTGAATTCCTGCATCCAATGTTTTCCGTCGCGATGTACTTCCGCGATCAACTGGGTGCTCAGCGCGTTCACGCAGCTCACACCTACGCCGTGCAATCCGCCGGAGACCTTATAACTGTCCTTGTCGAATTTGCCACCGGCGTGCAGCACTGTCATCACCACTTCCAACGCACTTCGGCCTTCCTTGGCATGCATGTCCACCGGAATGCCTCGGCCATTGTCCTTCACGCGGATGCTGTTGCCGGCCAGGATCGTTACTTCGATCGTATCGCAATGGCCGGCCAGCGCCTCATCGATCGAGTTGTCCACCACCTCGTAAACAAGGTGGTGAAGCCCTTTCACGCCAATATCGCCGATGTACATCGCGGGACGCTTGCGCACCGCTTCGAGGCCTTCGAGTACCTGGATACTATCGGCCGAATACGCGGCGGCCGCCGCTTTCTTTTCATTCATTTCCAAAACTGTCTCGGACATGGTTCTGCAGGAATTCAGCCCCTGCACTTTCAAGGGCACGCGAATGTACTACTATCCCACTTGCCGCTGGCAGCTTTTCACCAACAACGGCGGGGCTTTTGTTGATATCTCGCAAGGGATCGATGATACGTACCTTGAGCGCATGGCGCCGACCGGGCCGTGGCCTCACTTTTCAGAGCGTAAGATACTGATCTTCGGCCGGTTCAAGGTGTGAAAAAGAGTGATCGTTGTTGGAGGTTGGGGGTAAAAGTTGAAATTGCGCGATCGGCATTCAAGTGTGAGAAGCAAGCGGGTGAGAGGTTCACCCTGATATATGAATGGCCATACATATATCGAAGGCAATTGCGGCCAAAATGTCATAGTTCTCACGTGACAATCACTTCAACCCAGACCAAAGCTGCCAAAAAATACATGAATGGCCATACATATGTTCTGGGTGAATGTGCATGGGGGGGGCATCATGTTGGGTCCATTCCCTTCACATCCAGCTTGAACCATCGCAGCGACCTACCACGAACGAATACCCCATGATCGTCTCTTGCGATCAAGAGAAGCGGGAAGGATCCGATCAGAACGAATACGTGAAGCCGCCGATCACCAGCCCGCGCTGTACCGGATAACGGTACCAACGTTCGTACTTGCTCAGGCTCACATTGCTCATCTCCAAGAACACGCTCAATCGCTTCGTGTAACGGTATTCCGCTCCCAAGTGTGCATCAAGGAATCCATCCAGATCCACTTTTCGGCCGGTCTGCACAAGAATATCGTTGATCAATTCAGGCTCTTCGATCTTCGCTGGACGTGCGCCCAGGAATAGAAGCTCCCCTTTCAGGATCAACTTGTTGCGAATGTCGTAACGCGCACCGATCGCCATCTCGTAAGGCGGAAGATTCCACGCATTATCCTGGAATTCCGTGGCGTAGCTCGAAACGGTCAACCGTGCGTGAACATCCCAGGTCTCACCTTTCTTGTACTGCAGCTCGCCGCTCACGCTGAAGATGTCCACCATATCATATACCACATCCATCTGATCGCCGTACGGACCGTTCGGGCGGTTTATGAAGAGCGGCAGCGCATCGAGCCGGCGCTGGCTGATCCGAACGTCGAAACCTATCTCACTGGAAAGACTTCCGCGCAACCCGCCGTACAGATCATACTTCTCGTTCGTGTTCATCAACATCGGTGCGCCGTTCAGGAACGGATTTTCGCGCGTAAGACTGCGGAAACTGTTCCGGATCTTCTCACCTTCTACACCGATATACGGCACTAGGATGTCATCGAACAGCCGGAAGTGCGCGTATGCATTCGGGTAGAAATGGAACGTGCTCTTCCCCATCGCATCGAGGTACATTCCCGCTCCGACCCGCACCACGTATTTGTCACCTTTGGTAGTTACACTGGGCGTCAGCGCCAGTAGTGTTCCATTCTGACGCCATTGTGCGTTCCCGATGATAATGCCCAATTCTCTCTTATACGCGTTGTTATCGATCATTACGCCCAACGCGAACGTTTCACTCGCCTGGGTCATGCCCACATCGGCACCGATCCTGATGTTGAATTCGCTGCTGCCGGTGAGATTCTTGTACGAATGTGTCTCGAGTGAAACATCGTGCGAGATCTTCGAACTGTCGCTGTAAAGGCTCCTGATCCTTCCTGCGAAGCCGATGTCGCTGTACACCTGCTTCAGATCATCTTCAGTATGCTGCGTGATGTTCTGGATATTCAGGATGCTATCGGTCAATTCATCGTAACCGTAATAACTGATCCTTCTCCGATCGTAGATCACACGGCCGATCAATTCATGCTTCGGCAGGAAATGTTTGTAGAACGCATCGGCATTGTTGAAGCTGTAATCACTGGGCCCAACGTCGTCGATCCCGCCATTGCTGCTGAAGTGCTTCAGATGGATCCCGTAAGCATTGTTCTTCGATCGGGTGCTGTTGAAGTATAGTTCGCCAAGCGGTGTGGTGTAAAGCCCGAAACCGCCTTTCACATAACCTTTGTACAAACGCGATTGAGTCGCGAGCACGCTCAGTTTCGCAGGATCGATACTATCCACACGGGCCGCTACTTCACCCTTCGCCGGTATCATCTGGTAGCTCACCGGTATGTCGGGCAGGATCGTATCGATCGGCTCCGGACGCAGATCCATCTTCTGTGCGTTCGCGATCGTGGGCGTGTAGAAACCGTGGATGTAATATTCTCCGCCAGGCGCGGTCACCTGCGCGCTGATCACGGTTCCGATCGAGATCAGGAACAATGCGATCGAAGACCTGAATAAGTTGATCCTGTTCTTCATGTTCATCGATCGTTACCAGGTACTTCGATCTCCATTTCCTCCTGTGGCGTTGGTGTGGTCTGCTCCAGTTCGCCGCGCTCGATCTCTTCCAACCGCTGTTTCGCCTGCGCCACGATCTCCGGTTCCTTGCTGTTGTTGATCACGCTCTGCAATGTGGCCTTCGCCTGGAAGCGATCATCGAGCTGCACATATACATCTGCAAGTAGAATGAAGGCCCGCGCTTTCCAATGATCGTAGGCCGGATAACGCTGCACCAGTTCGAACACTTCCTTCTCTGCATCCTTGTATTTCGCCTGAAGATGCCGGATGTACGCCATGTGATACTTCGCTTCAGCGCCGTAAGCGTTGGTACTCGCGGTCGCCACCATCTTGAACCGATCGTACGCCGCCGCATTGTCGTTGTTCGCGAGCATTCCCTTCGCTGCGATCAATCCTGCTTCCGCTTTCAGATCGGCTGTCGCATCCTTGTTCGCGATCACTTTCTCGGCAGCGGTCGCTGCTTCCGCCGATCGGCCGAGTTCATTGTACGATCGCATCTGGCCCACTTGCGCTGCCAGAATGTTCTTGGGTGAAGAGGCAACTTTTTCCAGATCGATGAAATGATCCAATGCACCTTCCCATCGCTTGTCCTTGAATAGGATATCGCTCGCACCGAACAATGCACTTTCCATGAATTGCGCACCGTTCCGATCGATCACAGCTTCCAGGTCCGGCAAAGCCTGCGCATAGTTCTGCTGGCGATAATTGCAATCACCACGGTAGAAGAGCGCGTTCAATGCATAGGCACCGCTCGGGAATTTCGTGAGGTAATCACCGAACGCACCGATCGCTTGCGGACATTTATCATCGAAGTAAAGTTGTTCCGCACTTCGGTAGTACTTCTCGTCCAGATCGAGCATCGCAGGATCGACGAAGCTGAGCGATCGCACATACTTCTCGTATTCGCCTACGCGGCCCTGTTCCACATAGATCGCTTCGATCCCAGCAAGCGCATCACGCGATCCATCCATCGTTGGGAACATCTTCACGATCTCCTTGAATTCCTCCAGCGCTTTTTCCGAATTGCCCTGGCGTTTGTGGATCAACGCGGTCTGCAACATGCTCTGCCGCACATGCGGGCTGTTGGGATGATCCTTCAGTACCTGGCCGTAGTAGCTCATCGCTTCACTATCATTCTCCAGGTTGATGTAGGTCTCCGCGAGCTGGAACTTCGCATCGGCCGCGTAGCGTGAATTCGGTCGTTCCGCCAGAAGCGCCTTCAGCACGGAGACCTTCTCCTGGAACTGGCCTTGCAGCCCGTAACAAACGCCTTTCTGGTACATAGCGTAATCCTTGTCGGCAGCACCGGCGCGGATCGCATCATCATACCACTTGATCGCCTGTGCATTGTCCTTGCTCACGAAGAACGCATCACCAACGCGAAGCATGGCATCGGCGCGCTGTTCCTTTCCGCCTTTTGCACTAGAAATGAAACGGCGGAAGGCAGTGGCCGCATCGCCATACTGCTTCATCTTGAAATAAGCGTAACCAGTGCTGTAGCCGGCCTGTTCGTACAGATCGGTGGCATATGCGCCTGCGGAAGTTCGCAATGCTTCGTACTCGGTGAGCGCAGCCTGCAGATCGCCCGCTCCATAGAATGATTCACCTTTCCAGAAACGGGCCTTTGCGTTCACTTGCTGGTTCACGGGATACTTCAGCGCAAGCTGGAAATACTTCGCGGCTTGATCGTATTTGCGCCCTTCGTACAATTCCACACCGCGATCGAACGCCAGCTTCTGGTAGGCCTCTTGTAACCTGATGTCCTTGTTCTGGATCTCATCGAGCGCGGCGAGCGCAGCCTCGTAATTCTTCGTCTTTAGGTAAACGCTTAGCAGGAACTGGTACGCTTCATCGCGACGCGCAGACTGCGGATATTCCTTCATGTAATTGCGCAGCGCATTGATCGCTTCGTGGTATGGATCGAAGCTCAATTCGTAGGCGAGCTTCGCGTAGTTGAAGAGTGCATCTTCGGTTACGTTCTCCACGATGCCCATCTCGTACGCCTTGCGGAACGCATTCCGCGCGAAATTCTTCTCGTTCAATTTCAGGTAGCAGTCCGCCATGTGGTAGGCTGAAAGTTGCGCCAGGCTGTCGGTTCCATTCGCCACAAGGTTGAACTCGTTCAAGGCCTTGCGGCAATCACCGGTCTTGTAGTACGTGTAACCGAGAATGTATCGATCGCCGCGATCGACACCCACGCGCTGTGAGCTTTTCTCCAGGAACGGCAGGGCTTCGGCGTACTTGCCCTGTCGATACTGAGCTTCACCCGCGAGCCTGTTGATCTCATTCATCCGCTTGGTACCTTGCGGATCCTCGAGCAAGGGTTTCACGTAAGCGTCCAATTCATCATATTTCCCTTGCAGATAAAGGATCTCCGCGATGTAATACGGTACCACTTTCTTGAAGCTCTCATCGTTCTGCAGCCGCTGGAAAACAGGCAGTGCGGTCGCATAATTTCCGCGCTCGTAATTGATGTGCGCCGCGTAGTAGGCTGAAGGAACCGCGTACGTTCCCGATCCGTTCTGCACCTCGGCGAATTCATGCAGGGCAAGGTCCCTTTCATCGCGTTGGAAATACGCGTATCCGCGCTTGAAACGGAACTCTTCCATTTCCTCCGGCGAAAGTTTGTGCCGCTCCACCAACTCGCTCCATTCGATCACATCCTTCCACTTCTTCTGTGTGAACGCATGCTTGAACAACTCGAAACGCACCACCGTTGCATGCGGATCTTCCGGATGATCGGAAATGAACGAAAGCAACCGGTGGCCTGCATCATCATGGAAAAGACGCACGGCTGAAAGCGCACTGTAGAATTCAGCTTCAGTTCTCACCATATCGGTCCGATCGGGAATTCGATCGATCACCCGCTGGAACTCGTATTGAGCTGCGGCGTACTTTTCCTTGTCGAACAATTCCACTGCGCGATCCATATCCGCATCACCATGCTCGTAATGCGCAGGACGCTGTGCAATGGCGCCCGCAACGATCAGGCACCAACCGAAGAGTAGGATCAGCGATCGGCGGAATGCCATCCGGAAAGGGGTCTTCATCAAGCGATCAAAGTTCTTGGTGCATAAGAGCAGCAATGGGCGATCGGATCTGCAATTATCCACGCGATCATGTTCAACGGGAACGGCCTGTGCATTTCCAAGAGCGTGCCGTTGCACCAACATCCAACGACTCACCACCCGTTGTTCGTACACGATCAATGATCCATGTGGTATCGATATGGATCTTTCAGACCTTTGATGCGACCGGCGTCCATTGTGGCGTTCGTTTATTTGTATCGCGATCGAAATGAGCGACAGCCCGATCATCCTGCTTCACAACGTGCGGATCTTCCAGCGGGAGAACCTGGTGCTGAACAGCCTTGATCTTACCGTTCACAAAGGCGAATTCATCTACCTGATCGGGCGCACCGGCAGTGGCAAAAGTTCGTTGATGCGCACGCTTTACGGGGATCTGCCGCTGAAGGAGGGTGAAGGCCACGTCTGTGGATTCGATCTGAGCAAGTTGAAGCGATCACAGATCCCGTACTTGCGACGGAAGATCGGGATCGTGTTCCAGGATTTCCAGTTGCTGAGCGATCGCACGGTGAACGCAAATCTTCTTTTCGTGTTGAAGGCCACCGGCTGGAAGGAGAAAAGCCGCATGGATGAACGCGTGCAACAGGTCCTTGAAAAAGTGGGCTTGTCGAACAAAGGCTACAAGATGCCGCACGAACTTTCCGGCGGTGAACAGCAACGCGTGAGCATCGCCCGCGCGCTGCTCAACGATCCCGAACTGATCCTCGCCGATGAACCAACCGGAAATCTCGATCCCGAGACCACCGAAGAGATCCTGGACCTGTTGTTCGCGATCAGTCGCAGCGGCCGCAGCGTGATCATGGCCACGCACGATTACACGCACATGAAGAAATTCAACACGCGCGTGGTGCGCTGCGAGGATGGGAAATTGCTCGAGTTGAGCGCGGCTGGCAGAACTGTCGGCGCGTGATCTTTACTCCGATCTGTTTTGGGCGGGATCCTGTCAGGTCGTGCCTGCGCCTGCAAGTCCGCACTCGCAAAGCCTCGCTTGCGGGCTTTCCGGCTACGGCACTTACGCAGATCCAGTTTCAAGAACAATGATCCTGTCTTCGATCGGAGAGTTGCGTGACGGATAGGAGCGGCACCCCGCAGCGCAGCGAGGAGTAAGCGGATAGCCGGACCCCGCCTTCGCCAAGGCTTCGGCGGGCGCAGCCCATGTAACAATGAGGCGGGGGCACGCCCAAACCAACTTCAGAATGCAGAATGTAAAATGTAGAATGTAGAATGGCTATACGACCACCGGTTCGGGCATCCTTTCCTTCACCCCGATCCCTTCGAGCAACCGCACGATCTTGTCCGCATTGCAACGATTGCTGAAGCGTTCTTCGAGGATCTCGGTGCGGCGCTGGAGCGATCGGCCGTTGGCCTCTTTCTGCATGCATCCTTCAATCGCTATGCGCATCGCCTCGGGGCGGTCGTGCACGTGGCAGAGCTCTTCCAATCCTGTTCCTTCCACCATTGGCGTGTTGCACACCACGTGGCGGCCTGTGAAGAGACAGAGCAATAATTTCAGCTTGATGCCGGTGCTTTGGA
>JAEZDL010000146.1 GCA_023418095.1 Bacteroidota bacterium | reverse complement strand
TGATCGCCTTGGGCGCACCTTTCACCGGCAGGTCCTTCACGATCACCACATCGTCGCCATCCTTCAGCACGTTGCCGTTCGCATCCTTGATCTGGGCTGGCGCATTCTCGGCGGCAACTTCCTCGGGATTCCATTCATGGCCGCATTCACCGCACATCCACGATGATCCTGTGGGATAAGTGATGGCTGATCGGCAGTTGGGACAGGGTTGTTGATCGGGCATTGCGCCGCGAAAGTATCGATCTGCTGCGATCGGGGCGAACTTCACGCGATGGAACAACGCAGACTTGGCCGCAGCGGCCTTACCGTTCCGGTGATCGGGATGGGAAGCTGGAAGACATTCGATGTGGAGGGAAATGAAGCCGAAGCCAACGCGCAACGTGTGGTGGATGCGGCGATCGGTGCAGGAACACGCTTCTTCGACAGTTCACCGATGTATGGCCGATCGGAAAAATTGCTCGGGCGATGCCTTGAAAAACATCGCGAAAAAGTGATCGTGGCGACCAAGGTCTGGACGGAGAATGATGCTGAAGCGGAACAACAGATCGCGAACGCATTGGAGTGGTACGGCGGAAAGATCGATCTGTACCAGATACATAATCTGGTGAGTTGGCAAAAGCGGCTCGATAGGTTGGAAAGGTTGAAGGAAGAAGGAAAGATCGCCGCGATCGGAATTACACATTACCAACATTCCGCGTTCCCGGAAATGCTGAACGTGATGCGCACCGGACGGATCGATACGATACAGGTGCCGTACAATCCGTGGCAGCGCGAAGTGGAAAAGGAAGTGTTGCCGCTCGCGGAAGAACTCGGTCTTGGCGTGGTGGTGATGCGGCCGTTCGGTGAAGGAAAATTGTTGCTTGAACAACCCGACAAGAAAGAGTTGGAGCCGCTGAAGGAATTCGGGATCACCAACTGGACACAGGCTTTGTTGAAATGGATCCTGAGCGACCGGCGTTGCCACGTTCCGATCCCCGCGACGAGCAAGGCCGATCATGCGATCGCGAACGCTGCAGCGGGTGAAGGACCATGGCTCGGTGAGGAACAACGTGGATCGATCGCACGGCTTGCCACGCGCTGATGCCCGGGCGGAATGCGCGCAAGGGATAGAAGCGAAAAGCCCACAGGCCGTGCTTTTGACGGCCGCGGACTTGTAGCGGATAGCCCGGTGACGGCCTGCACTTGAGGCCGGCATGCGCCCAAGGAACAACGAAAAGTGCAAGTGTCCCCCGCATCCGTCCATTTACGCGGCGCAGTGGATCGATGAAGATTTGCAGCAAAGGGACCACGACATGAAGAACCACCTACTTCCGATCGCAGCGAGCGCGTTGCTTCTCGCTGGAACGACGCACGCACAGAACAGTTGCGACAGTTTGCAGATACTGGCGATCCAATACGCACCGTTCACCGATACGGCGATGCAGGTGATCGTTCTGAACAATGGCGAGGAGCTTTTCGGATACCCGCAATTCAGCCTGATCGATGTGAACGGCGATACGCTGGTGAGCGAGGCACTGAACTTCTTCGGGATCGGTTGGAATACGCCGAGCGTACACCGGATGGATCTGCTGCCCGGGATGGAATTGCCTGCAACGCCTTTCACGGGAACGCTCATGCTCCAATATTTTACCGGTGATGGCACGCCGGTATGCACTTTCCCGATCGGGAATGCTCCGCTATGTCCGCAGGAAGAGTGCACTCCCTTCCAGATCTACCTGTACAACAACGCGCCATCGATCGGGCTGGTGACCGATGTTTTTCCATGGACTATCACCAACGACGAAGATGTGGTCGTGGCATCGGGAACATTGGCGATCGATGCGATGGATCAGCAGCAGGACATGGTGCCGGCGTGCCTGGCGTCGGGCGAATATGTGCTGCACGTGGAACAGAGCGGAAGTGAAGGAACGACCTTTTCGCTGGGTGTGACACAGAGTGAATTGATGACGAACGGACCTGGCGCTACACTGGATGCGGGCGGTGCGATCGAACTGCCGTTCATCTACTATCCGAAATGCGTGGAGCTTGGGATGAAGATCGAAGAAGACGCATTGTCGACCCCATTGATCAACGTGAACAATGGGATGCTGCGTGTTACCGATCGGAATGGATCGGCGCTGGGAACGATGATGATCATGGATGCCGCGGGCCGATCGGTGCAGGTGGTCGAGGCGCTCAATTCCTGTATCGGGATCGACCTTTCGAACAAGGCGCCTGGAATGTACTTCGTTGGATCGATGGATCGGAAATGGCCTGCACTGAAAATTGTGCTGGCACATTGATGATGGGTTCAAAAATGCCGATCGGCCGCTCGCATCTACGGCCTTACCTTCGCATTCCCCAACCTTCCCTGTCTTGCCCAAGTCCGATAACACCGCCGTTGCTGCGAAAGCCGACATCCAGGAGTTGAACCGCATTGCCACGCAGGTGCGCCGCGACATCGTGCGCATGGTGCATGGCGTGCAAAGCGGCCACCCAGGCGGTTCGCTCGGCTGCGCGGATTATTTCACCGCGATGTATTTCCATGTGCTGCGCCACGATCCGAAGAACTTCGATATGGACGGGAAAGGCCAGGATGTTTTCTTCCTGAGCAACGGCCACATCAGTCCGGTTTGGTATAGCGTGCTGGCGCGCAGCGGTTACTTCCCGGTGAGCGAGTTGAATACCTTCCGCAAGATCGATTCACGGTTGCAGGGCCACCCCACAACACACGAAGGTCTGCCCGGCGTGCGCATGGCCAGCGGATCGCTCGGACAAGGCTTGAGCGTTGCGATCGGCGCTGCATTGGCGAAGAAGTTGAATGGCGATGATCATCTGGTCTTCAGCCTGCATGGCGATGGCGAGTTACAGGAAGGCCAGATCTGGGAAGCGGCGATGTTCGCGCCGGCCAACAAGGTGGATAACCTGATCAGCACGATCGATTACAACGGCCGCCAGATCGATGGCGATGTGAAGGACGTGCTCGATCTGGGCAACCTGCGTGCGAAGTGGGAAGCCTTCGGATGGGATGTTCTGGAGACAAAAGGCAACGATATCGCCCAACTGATCGGAACATTGGAAGAGGCGAAAGGCCGCACCGGACGTGGCAAGCCGATCATGATCCTGATGCATACCGAAATGGGTTGCGGCGTGGATTTCATGTGCGGCACACACGAATGGCACGGCATCTCTCCCAATGATGAACAGTTGAAGCTCGCGCTTGCTCAGCTGGAGGAGACGTTGGGGGATTATTGAGTTTAGTCGAAGTTGAGGTTGTTGGAGGTTGGAGGTCTTTCCGATCTCAGTGCCCATGCCCGCCTTCGTTCTCCAACGTGCTCCACAGGTAGAACACTTTATCCGCCGCGAAGCGCGCGTTTTCCGGGATCTCGCGATCAGTGGTGAATGAAGTGAAACCATCGGCACTCGTCTGTGGTGTGATCGCGATCCGCTCGAAGATCATGTGTTGATCGGTGCTGTCGGTGAGAAGGAACAACGCGCCTTTAGCGCCGCTGCGATGCACGGCAGCATCCGGCAATGCCCATTGATCGGATTTGGAAGATGGCACCTCTGCTGAGACGCTCATGCCTTCCACCAGTTTTTCGCTTCCTTCGATCACATGCGCGTGCACCGGAATGCTGCGCCCATCCGCATCGAAACTTCGGCCGATGCTGAAGATCTCTCCCGTGAATTTTTGTCCGGGCAGATTCATCACCTGGAAGTTGAATTTCGCTCCTTCGGTGATCGAAGCCAGATCGCGTTCGTAGGCGTTCAGGTGCACATGGAAATGGTCCAGGTCGATCACTTCAAACAACACCGTGGTCGGTTCCACGCGCGCATCCAGGAAGATGCTGATGTTGTTCACGCGGCCTTCGATCGGGCTGCGCAACACGAACCGATCGGCGGTGATCCCTTTGGAAAGCTTGTCGACATCAACACCCAGCATGCGCAATTGATCGGCAAGCGACTTCTTCCGCGCTTCCAGCGAAACGGCTTCGCTCTGCGCCTGCTCAAAGGTCTTGCGCGCCGTGGCGTTGCCTACCACCAGGGTTCGCTGGCGTTCCAGATCCGTGCTGGCGCGTTCCAGTTGCGCCTGGGTCACCAGGAATTCCTCCTGCATGCGCAGAAATTGCATGTCGGCAAGAGCGATCAACGGCTGGCCTTTCTTCACAGGACTGCCCTCCTCCACCAGCACATCGATCACCTTCGCACCGATCGGGCTGGTGATCTGCGCCTTGCTCACCGGCGAGGCCATGATCCTTCCGGAAAGCCGCACGTGGCCTTCCATGGATCGCTTCTGCA
>JAEZDL010000126.1 GCA_023418095.1 Bacteroidota bacterium | reverse complement strand
GTTGCTCGACGAGATCGAAAAGGCGCACCCCGATGTCTGGAACATCCTGTTGCAGGTGCTCGATGATGGCCGCCTCACCGACAACAAGGGCCGGGTGGTGAACTTCAAGAACACCATCATCATCATGACCAGCAACATCGGCTCGCACATCATACAGGAGAACTTCGAGAACCTCGAGCGCAAGGATGTGGATGCCGTGGTTGAGAAGACCCAGCGCGAGGTGATGGACCTGTTGCGCAAGACCGTGCGCCCCGAGTTCCTGAACCGTGTGGACGAGATCATCATGTTCCGTCCGCTGGGCCGCAGCGATGTGCGCGAGATCGTAAAACTGCAGCTGCACATGCTCATGCGCAAGCTCGAGGAGAAGGACATACACCTGATCCCGAGCGAGGAGTTGATCGAGCACATCAGCGAAACGGGTTTCGATCCGCAGTTCGGCGCACGTCCGCTGAAACGCATGATCCAGAAGGAGCTGTTGAACGAGCTGAGCCGCCAGATCATCGCAGGCACGGTGGAGACCGGGCAGCCGCAGGTTGTGGATGTTTTTGATGGGAAGATCGTTTTTCGGAAGCCGATCGGGGAGGAGCGGAATGGCGCCGGCCGCAAGAAGGCTAAGGAGAAAGCTTAAGCGATCAGATGATCAGAAAATTAGATGATCAGAAAATGCTGCCTCTGTCGCTTTCTCCGACCTGTGTAGGATCGCTCTGAAATGCGTGAGGAAATTTTCTGATCATCTGATCGTCTCATTTTCTGATCGAAGTGTTGGGCGTGCCCCCGGCTCAAAAGCAGCCGGGGTCGCGCTCTTCGCTTTTACTCCTCCCCCGGCCAAAGCGCCGGGGTGCGGGGTAACCGCTGCGATCGCTCACGCGGAAATGCGGGATTGGAAACTATTGTGATCATGAACCTGTAAATCTGGATCAGGATCTTTCCGGATAAAAACATATATTGCCAGCATGAGATCCATTATGAGCCCTTCATTTATCCTGCTCTTCATTTTTGCTCATTCCGTGTCAAGTGCACAATTTCTTTCGAAGGCTTCCGCATATGGAGGTGTAGGTAATGAATATGGTGGGGGAGTGATCCCCTCTCCGGATGTTGGCCATATCATGGTGGGATCGACCAGCTCGTATGGTCCTAACGCCATGTCTGAAGAGCCCAATGCTTATGTGGTCAAGTTGGATCCTTCAGGAGGGCTTGATTGGTCGCTGGCCTTGGGTGGAACTGGAAGTGATTGGTATAGTGATGCTGCGGCCACGGCATCTGGTTTCATCGCAATAGGCTCAACATTCCCACAGGGCCCAATGACCATTGGAAATATGTTGGTCACGGCTTTCGATCATCAAGGGCAGGTGCTCTGGAACAAAAGGATCGGATCTTCCAGTCATTCTGAATTCGCAAGCAGGATCCGTAGCATTGGTGATGATCAATATGTCATTGTTGGCAGCCGATCGTTAGGAGCGGGTGGGAGCCAATCGAACATGTTCGCCATGTGCATCAACTCACTTGGCGAAATGATCTGGCTATCGGAGTTCGGAAGTAGTTCAGGAGACAATGCAAGCGATCTGGTGCAACTACCTGATGGTGGTTTCATGATCGTAGGCATGCGCTACATTCCCACAAGCCGATTGCAGATCGTAAGATTGAACGCTCAGGGTCAACTAGTGTGGGATCGTTCATTTACAGGGGAGGTACAGAATTTTGGATGGAAGATCGAAATTGTTGGTGATGACGTGCTCCTAGTCGGTGGTCATGCGAACAAATTGCTCGCGATGCGTCTCGATCAGAACGGTGAAGTGCAATGGGAGAAACTATATTCATCCGAATGGACGATCTCGGGCAGGGTATTGCATGTGTTACCTGGAGATGAGGGCGTGATCCTTGCCGGCTCCACATACTCTCCTGACTTCAGCATCTTTGAGTCCGTCTTTATTAAGATCTCTCCGCAGGGAGATCTATTGGAGGCGGAACGTTCCACTGATGGTATGACCGCGATCCGCACTATCACGCCTTCGGATGGAGGAGGGCTTTTGGTCGCAGGTGATGGTTCTCCTGCGGATGGAGTGGGTTTCAGTGATATGATCGCGAACCATCGACCTGGTGAAATGCTTGGTTTTGGTTGTTCCTCGGAACCCGTGGATATAGTAATGGAGGATATGGAAGAGCTACCCTTTCAGTCATTGATGAGCCAAGAACCACTGCCATCGTGGGCATCGGTAGATCTGAGTTGGTCGCCAGTAACTGCCGGAGAGGAAGCTGTCCTCTGTTCGAATGTTGGTATTGAGGAACCTTCGGACTACGTCCATCAATTGGTGTTGTTTCCTAATCCCTCGCGTCAATATGTGAAGTGGGTAACTTTTGGGATCCCGCCATTCTCATTGGAGATCACAGATCGGTCTGGTCGGGTTGTGTATCAACGATCAAGACTTCAAGTGGCGGAAACTCTCCTGCCGTATTTGGCTACAGGTATGTACCATTGTAAGGTCATCAGTAATGAGGGATCGATGAGCAGGGGTGTCCTGATGATCCACGATTGAATAGATGCAGGCCATCTGATCAACGCCGGAAAGCTGGATTCCGAAAAGCGCAGCTGGTAGAACTAGCCGCAGCGATGTGCGCGAGATCGTGAAGCTGCAGCTGCACATGCTCATGCGCAAGCTGGAGGAGAAGGACATACACCTGATCCCGAGCGAGGAGCTGATCGAGCACATCAGCGAAACGGGTTTCGATCCACAGTTCGGCGCACGTCCGCTGAAGAGCATGATCCAAAAGGAGCTATTGAACCCCTCCATTCGTCGGGGCAGGCTAAGCTGAGCCGCGCGCCGTCGCCATAGCGCTCTGGCGGCGTGCGACCAGATCATCGCCGGCACGGTGGAGACCGGTCAGCCGCAGGTGGTGGATGTGTTCGATGGGAAGATCGTGGTGCGCAAGCCGATCGCGGAGAAGGAGAAGAATGGGAATGGGAAGAAGAAGTCCGCCGTCGCCTGAGGCTTGGGCGGACGAGAAAGGCGGAGATGTAAGGGCTGCCCGCCCTGAGCGAAGTTGAAGGGAGGGCGTGACCCTCTGCCCTCGCGCAGCCTGACCCACGGGTCGGGCTGTCCGCTTTAGTTGCCTGGGCCCGGCCCGCATCGCATCAGGCTCCGGGGTCTGCTCCCCCGGATGTAACTCCGGGGCTCGCAGCCTCCTCGCTCCGTGCGCTGCTGGGCCGCCTGCGGCAAGCTGCCGCTGCCATCCCTCACTCAAGCACCCGCAAGTACTACGCGGCCGAAGCGCTGTTGCCACGCAACTATCGATCGCGGACCATGCGCTGCACGAAGGCTCGTCCCTGGCGATCGGTCATGCGGAATAGATACAGGCCATGGCCCAGCATGGAAACATCGAGGTGGGTCGGCTCATGGAACAGCGCCACCCGCTTGCCCAAGGCATCGAATACTTCAATGCTCCGCAAATTTCCTGGCGGGTTGATATGTACAACATCACGGAAGGGATTGGGGTAGAGGTGGACCACTTCGTCAACTCCCTCGGCGATGCCCACCGTGCCCTCACAATTGCCACTGGTAGCTCCGAAGCGGACAAGGAAGGCATCGAGGTAGCCACCACTGATCGGATAACCGGCTACAAGCAGAGAGTCGAACAGGATGTCGCCCTGGATATGCGAACCTGTCAGGTGGATATTGCCCACCACGTCGACCTCCAGGTCTTCAGGTATCATCCGGAAGGTCGTCCCTGCCTGGCGCGACCACAGGAAATTCCCTTGGCGATCAAGTTTCGCTATGTAGCCTTTGTACGCGTACTGCTCAAAACAGCCCGAACCGCAGTAATCCACGTTCGGCAGCAGGTCGCCAGCGATGGTCGTTGGCTCGATGTATCTGCCCGCGATGTACAGGCAGCCGTTGCCGTCCAGGTCGATGCCGCTCACACCGATCGCCCGGTTGTGGATGTCTTCGGAGGTCACCATCCACTGCGGCGCGCCCGCATCGCTGTATCGGGCCACGAACATCAGGCTTCCCCGCAGCGAATCCGGACTGGTGGAATAGGGAATGGCAATGCTCGTGGTACCGAACGTGACCGTCCAGGTGCTGAAGAAATCCAGGCCGGCGTAGGTGCTTCCCACGATGATAGCGCCGCCATTGTCATCCGGGATCGTTTCGGAGATGCTGAGTATGGTCGAATAGCCGAGCGTCGTGTAACTGTTGAGGTCGACCCAGACCGGCTGCCCACCCGCGCCGATCCGTGCCGTGAAGCTTTCGCTGCCGAACACATTGATCCCTGTTGGAATGACCGAGTTGCCGATGATCAGATCCGGGCTGCCGGTAACGCCACTGACATAGAGATCGCCCTGGCTGTCGAGATTGAACCGTGAGATGGATTCCGTGGCCGTGCCTTGTATTCCGATCAGCCATTCTGGGTCGCCTGTTGGCGAAAAGCGTGCGATGAACCGGTCGCCCTGCACGGGTGAGGCCATGGAGGCCGTGAGCGAAAGGCTCCCCATGGTGATGGTTTCAGCAAAGAACTCCCCCGCAACGTACACGTTCCCAGCCGCATCGGTTTCCACCTGGTGGACCATGGCCCCAAGGCTGCTCGTAGTGGGATAAACGCCTTGGGTGGCAAGGATCTTCTGTGACCAGAGCACATTGCCCGCAGCATTCAGCTTCACCACATAACCCTTCCAGAACGCATTGCTCTCCGCGAGTGAATAACTGCCCAAGGCACCGTCCGTGGAAAGCACCGACATGCCTACGAGCATGTTCCCCTGGACATCCGTGGCCACGGACTCCATGATCTCCGCATACCCTCCCGTGGTGCGTTCGTGCCACACAAGGCCGCCGGACTGGTCGAACTTGGCGATGTAGGAATCGGAGTAGCGATAATTGCTGTTCGCATAGGACTGGCCCGGAGCTTCGGGGCTCTGCACGATGATGTTCCCCTGCAGGTTGAAGTCAAGGCCGGGCGTACTGCGTGTACGACCCACTTGGATCACGTTTCCATCAAGGTCCGTGGCAATGTCTGCTGCATAGTCGTCCAATCCGCCATAGTGGATCAGCGCCCAGTCCACACCGGGAGCTTGTGCATTCACCCCAATGGCACAGGAAAGACAGATCATCACGTGAAGGAAGGTTCTGAGCATGTCACTTGCATGCAATGAGCACGCCGTATTCGTTCAGGAGAATGGGTCCAGGTGTAAAGCTAGGCCTTTTGCATGCCAGGGCACTCGGGGGCCTTACCAGCCGATCAGTTCCGCTGCCCGACCGGGCAATGATGCTGCTGAACTGATGATGTGGAGCCTTTGTGCTTGTTTGATACAAAGGTCCCGCAGCACCCCAGGGCGGGGGTAACACATTCCGGAAGAGTGGTTGCACTGGGCGTGCCCCCGGCTCAAAAGCAGCCGGGGTCGTGCTCTGCGCTTTTACTCCTCGCTGCGCTGCGGGGTAACCGCTGCGATCGCTCACGCAGGAATGCGGGGTTGCGAGGTCGATCCGATACTGATCCGATGTTACTAAACAAACCTTACTAAACAAACCTTACTAAACTTTCCTTACCTTTGGGCCATGGCCACCGTCCTGGACAATCCGTTCGTGCTCAACGCGTACGTATCGCCACAACTGTTCTGCGATCGGGAGGAAGAGACCGCCACCATCTCATCCGCGCTTCGCAACGGCAGGCATGTGATGCTGTACAGTCCGCGGCGCTACGGCAAGACCGGGCTCATCCACCATGTATTCAACGGCCTGGCAAGGGTGCGCGGGTCGCGCACGGTGTTCGCCGATATCTACGCCGCCCGCGATGTCCATGAATTCAATACGATCTTGCTCAACGCCGTACATGAAGCACTCAATCCTTCACCAAAGCAGTTCCTGAAGAACGCGATGGAATGGTTCTCGGCCCTGCGGCCGGTAGTGAGCATGGACGATCTTACCGGGAAACCGAGCATTTCATTGGAACCCGGCGATCAACGGAAAGAGGCCGCGACCACCCGTGAGATTTTCCGCATCCTGAACGAGCAGGACCGCACGATCTTCCTGGCGATCGATGAGTTCCAGCAGATCGCGACCTTCAAGGATACACGCATGGACGCTCTTCTTCGCACCGAGCTTCAACGCGGCAACAAGGTGCGCTGCATCTTCTCCGGCAGCCAGCGCCACATGCTCATGGACCTCTTCAACGATGCGAAGAAGCCGTTCTATGGCAGCGCCGATCAACTGGAACTGAAACGGATCGATCGGGAAGTCTACGCGAAATTCGCGCAGTCGATCTTCAAGCGGCACAAGCGGCAATTGAAGTTGGAGGATGCTCTGTTCAGCTATGATCTATGTCACGGCCATACCTACTACGTGCAGGTTCTGTATAACCGGCTTTTCGCAACGTCCGGCTTGCTCGATCGGAATGTGATCGTTCAGATCATGCTCGGCATCGTGCGCGAACAGGATGCGATCATGGCCACTTTGCGCAGTGCGCTCACGAAGAACCAATGGGATCTCTTTGCCGCGATCAGCAAGGAAGGTAATGTGGACACGCCGACGGGTTCGGCCTTCATGAGAAAATACGATCTGCCATCATCAGCGGCCCTTGTGAATGCGCTTCAAGCCTTGATCGACCGGGAATTGATCTATATCACCGCACATACAAGTGATTCCGGAAAGCCGGTATTCGCACCTTACAACCCGTTCATGGCAGCGTGGTTCAAGTACCGGTGAGAAGCCGGCCAGAGCGTAAATTGGTCACAAGATCCACCCACAATGCGCAACATCATATTGGCCATAGTTCCCGTGCTGCTGATCACATCCTGCCAGAAGGAAGAGGATGATCCCCCCGCCCCCACTCCTTCCACCGGCGGTCCTACGATACTTCCAGCGCCCGATGCGGTGATGGAAGTCTCGATCGGTGAGGGCGACATCTTCGGCAATCCCGTCTCCGTGGTCTCATCGGAAGCACGATTCAAGGACAATGGTATCCAGGTGAACGTCGGAAGCGTCACATACCAAGGCACAGCGCTCACTTGGGATGGCTCCAGCCATTCCTATTACAGTGATCTGATCGCCATGGTCCCAATGAACCATACATGGATAGTGGAAGGTGGGAATGGATATCCCTTCTTCAGTGAGGCCAATACTTTTGCGGAGATCGGCGATATCACCAGTGATACGGAATTCTCCATCGGGAACAATTACACCTTCACCGTGAACGGGGCCACAGGCGCCGATTCCATCGAATTCGATCTGGGTGGCATCATCCATCGCGTGGCAGGGAATGTCTATTCCAGCACGTTCACCACGGAAGAGATTGGCATTTTCCTCGGTGAGAGCACCATCAGCGGACGTGTTTCAGCCGTGAAGTATAAGCGCAGGACCATTGACGGGAAGATCGTGGAGGCCCGCTCGAAGCGCGTTGTGGTGATGGGATTCACCCTCCAGTGATCCATAACGGAAAAGATCCTACATTTGCGCCTCTTCCGAAAGGAAGGAACACCAGTTCGGGGTGTAGCGCAGTCCGGTTAGCGTACCTGCTTTGGGAGCAGGGGGTCGTAGGTTCGAATCCTACCACCCCGACAAATGATCAAGCCTTCAGTTCACGCTGGAGGCTTTTTCCTGTCATCCGGTTCGATCATCGATCTCCTTCGCCGATCGTACGGACCATACTTTTGTGGCCCGATCGGTGATGCCTCATCCAAAAGCCCGATCGGCAGCTGCGGGCAGAATACATGGAACAGTACTTCGATGCGATCGCGGCCGATCCGATCGCGGCATCATTGATCGTAGGCAACCTTATCCTCATCGAAAGCCTGCTTTCGGTGGACAATGCCGCTGTTCTTGCGACCATGGTGATGGACCTGCCTGCGCACCAGCGCAACAAAGCGCTCAAATACGGGATCATCGGCGCCTATGTATTCCGCGGCCTTTGCCTTTTGTTCGCCACCTGGCTGGTGCAGATCTGGTGGTTGAAACCGCTCGGCGGCCTTTACCTGATCATGCTCTTTTACAACTGGTGGAAAGGGAAACGGACCGTTACCAAGGAGGATGATCTGATCGAGAAGAAAAGCAACTGGTTCTACCGCCGGGCGGCTTTCCTGGTCGGTCCCTTCTGGGCAACGATCTTCCTGGTGGAGATCATGGACCTTGCGTTCTCCATTGACAATGTCTTCGCGGCCGTGGCCTACACGGATAATATCGTGCTCATCTGGACGGGAGTCTTCATCGGCATTCTCGCGATGCGGTTCGTGGCGCAAGGTTTCGTAAAGCTTATGAACACCTATCCCTACCTGGAAACGGCCGCCTTCATCGTGCTTGCGATCCTTGGTGTAAAGCTCACTCTTTCGGTGGTCGAGCATTTCTGGCCGGAGCATTGGTTCACGCTGATCATGAAAAGCCACGAATTCGATCTGGTCGTTTCGATCCTCACCATTCTGATATTCGTTGCCCCCATCCTGATCACCTGGATCGGCAGGCGACGCGAGCGCAACGCGCACTGACTGGGGATACGTGAACCATCGGGAGATCCGATCCGTCGGGAACGGTTTCGCACGGGAATAACTTTGTACCCATGCCAAGCAAGGCGAAGCTGGAATATGATGATCTGCCATACCCCACGGTGATCATAGTGGGCGGCGGTTTCGCCGGATTCAACCTGGTGCGCAGGCTGGCCGGCAAACCTTACAAGGTGATGCTGATCGATCGGCAGAACCACCATTGCTTCCAGCCGCTTCTTTACCAGGTGGCCACAGCAAGCCTCACGGCAGACAGCATAGGGCATCCCTTTCGCCGATCGGTGGGGCCCATGCCGAACGTGGCCTTTCGCATGGCGCGTGTGAACGCGATAGATCCCGATCGGAAAGAGGTGCTTACCACGCACGGCACTTTCCAGTACGACATCCTGGTACTTGCCATGGGCAGCGTTACCAATTTCTTCGGCAACGATAAGATCGCCAGCAATGCGATGCAATTGAAAACGATCGGCCAGGCCCTGGATATCCGCAGTGATTTCCTGCAGGAATTCGAAGCCGCAGTGCACCTGCACGATGAATCCGATCAGCGCAAGGTGTTGAACTTCGTGGTGGTCGGGGGCGGCCCAACGGGCGTGGAACTGGCAGGTTCGCTGGCCGAGATCAAGCGCACGGTCCTGAAGCAGGAATACCGTGAGGTGGAAAGTGAATTGATGCGGATCGTGCTGATCGACAGCAACGACCGGGTGCTTCAACATTTCAGCGAAAAGGCGAGCACCAAAGCGCTGAAGTACCTCACCGAACTCGGGGTGGAGGTGATGTTGAAGAAGCGGGTGGAGAACTACACGCAGGACAAGTTGATGCTCAACGATGGATCGGAAATGCGCACCACCACGGTGATCTGGGCAGCAGGGGTGAAGGGCGCGTCCATTGCCGGGATCGATGATGCGCTCGATCCGCGCAGCTCACGCTACCGCGTGGATCGCAATTGCGAAATGCAGGGACATAAGGACATCTATGTCCTTGGTGATGTCGCCCAGGTGATCGGCGATCCCGAATGGCCAAAAGGGCATCCGCAGGTGGCCACCGTGGCGATCCAGCAGGCGAAATACCTGGCCGATCTGTTGATCGCTCGTACGAAGGATCGGAAGATCGGCCCTTTCAAATACAGGAACAAGGGAAGCATGGCCACGATCGGCCGGGGCCGTGCCGTGGTGGACATGGGCAAATACAGTTTCGGCGGGGTGCTCGCGTGGATCCTGTGGATGCTGGTACATGTGTTGCAGCTGGTCGGTTTCCGCAATCGCATGCTGGTCCTCTTCAACTGGGCGTGGAAATATTTGAGTTGGAAGAACACGATCCGCCTGATCATCCGCCCTTATGTGCGTGGTGGTTCCCAGCTCGCGGCACGCCCATTGATCTCCGCCGATAAAGGCGCCATTTCCAACTGATCCTGCGTGCGATCCCGCCTGGCCATTCTTTTCCTTACCGTGTTCATCGATCTGCTCGGCTTCGGGCTGGTGATCCCCATACTTCCCACCTATGCGGTTGAACTGGGTGCATCGGCCTTCGAGGTTGGACTTGTGATGGCCGTGTATGCATTGATGAATTTCATCTTCTCACCGTTCTGGGGGACAGTGAGCGATCGCGTGGGAAGAAGGCCGGTCATCGCGTGGACGGTGCTGATCACGGCAGGCGCGTTCCTCATGCTCGCGTTCGCCAAAACACTTTTCCTTCTCTTTCTCGCGCGCATGCTGGCGGGGATCGGATCGGCCAACATCGCTGCATCCCAAGCCTACATCACCGATGTCACCCCCGTGGATCAGCGGGCGAAGTCGCTCGGCCTGATCGGTGCGGCCTTCGGGCTCGGCTTCATCTTCGGCCCACCGATCGGTGGTTTCGTGAAGGAACATTATGGCATGGAATGGGTGGGTTACGCGGCCATGATCCTGAGCCTGATCAACCTGGTGCTCGTCCTGCTCTTCCTTCCCGAGAGCATCAAACAAAAAGATCCAGGTGCGAGGATCAATCTGCGGCCTGTTACGCAAACGATCCGTGCCTTGCAGCGGGTGAACCTGCGCGACCTGTTCCTCACCAGCTTCACGTACATCACGGCATTCAGCATGATGCAGATCACCGTGGCGTTGCTGTGGGAGGAACATTACGGCCTCTCCGAAGCGCAGATCGGCTACATGTTCGCCTTCATGGGTTTCAGCTCGGCGATCGTGCAGGGCACGTTGATCGGCCCGCTTTCACGCAAATTCGGCGAACAGAGACTGATCATCTACGGTTGCATACTGATGGGATGTGGCCTGGGTACGATCCCGCTCGTACCGCTGGAGGATTTCGTTCCATTCGCCTTTGTCCCGCTCGCGATCCTTGCCCTGGCCAACGGCTGCCTCATGCCCAGCATCACCAGCCTGCTCAGCCGCCATTCGGGTGAACGTGAGCAGGGCCAGGTGCTGGGTATGAACCAGAGCTTCATGTCACTGGCGCGCGTGGCCGGCCCTACGATGGGCGGTGCGCTCTATGGCTGGCATTTCAGTTCACCCTACATCGGCGGAGCCATGCTAATGGGCGGTACGCTCTGGCTCGTACTTGCGCATCGCGATGTGATCCGCTCACCCGGTGGGCCCGGAAGCATGGGAAGCAGTGCGGAGTAGCTACATTAGCGGCCCGGTAAAAAGATCACTTCATTCGTAATGAGCGTACTCGTAAACAAGAAGAGCAAGGTGCTGGTGCAGGGTTTCACCGGCAGTGAAGGAACGTTCCACGCCAGCCAGATGATCGAGTACGGCACCAATGTGGTCGGCGGCGTAACACCCGGCAAGGGCGGGCAGACCCATCTGGACCGGCCGGTCTTCGAAACGGTGAGCGATGCGGTGAAGCAGACCGGCGCGGATGTGAGCATCATCTTCGTGCCACCGGCATTCGCTTCAGATGCGATCATGGAAGCCGCCGAAGCAGGCATCAAAGTGATCGTGTGCATCACCGAAGGCATTCCCGTGAAGGATATGGTGACCGCGCGCGAATACCTGCGCGGCAAGGATTGCACGCTGATCGGTCCGAACTGCCCCGGCGTGATCACGGCCGATGAATGCAAGGTGGGCATCATGCCGGGCTTCGTCTTCAAGAAGGGCAAGGTGGGCATCGTTAGCAAAAGCGGAACGCTCACCTATGAAGCCGCCGATCAGGTGGTGAAGGCCGGCATGGGCATCACCACGGCGATCGGGATCGGGGGGGATCCGATAATCGGCACCACAACGCTGGAAGCCATCAAGCTGTTCGTGAACGATGCGGAGACCGAAGCGATCGTGATGATCGGAGAGATCGGTGGCGACCTGGAGATCCGCGCAGCACACTGGATAAAGGAGAACTGTAAAAAGCCCGTGGTAGGCTTCATCGCCGGGGAAACTGCGCCGAAAGGCCGCACCATGGGCCATGCGGGAGCTATCGTGAGCGGAGCCGATGAGAGCGCCGCCGCCAAGAAGAAAGTGATGCGCGACTGCGGGATCCATGTGGTGGATAGCCCGGCCATGATCGGGGCGAAGGTGAAGGAGGTGATGGGTGAACTGGTGAAGTGATCGGGAATAGCGTGTTCCTGCGTGTTCACGGAAGGAATATGAAGGATTTCCGATCGTGGATTTCCTGTTGATGGATCGTTCAGAAATAAATTCCTGAAAAAAATGGAAGCCGATCGAAAATGATTATACTTTCGATCGACCAAACGTTCCTTGAGGCTGGATCACGGATCCAACAGTTCTGAAAATGGTGAAGGTGCACCTGTTCGTGGGGTCGCGTAACTGCGTGCCCGGCCTGGTAAGAGGTTTCAGCGCACAGGCCCTTCGGCAGCATGCCAGTTCGTGCAGCGGCCATGGAAGGAACAACTTGGCCCGATCGCGCAAGTGATCGGAACCGGGCCTTGATAAAAGGAATTACGGCTTTCGATCGTGCCAAGGCATGATCGATCGGGAGCGGGGATCACCGATACAGGTGGTTCCCGCTTCGCTTTTCATCCTACTCCGGCGAACACGATCGATCGTGGATAAGTGCGCGCAACGCACACCGTAGGTACGCTTTTCGTTCGGATACATTTGAGAACACACGTTCATTGATAGGATGAAGAAGAAAGACCGCAAGATCTTCGTGTTGGACACTTCAGTGATCCTATACGACCATTCGGCCATTGAAAGCTTCCAGGAGCA
>JAEZDL010000105.1 GCA_023418095.1 Bacteroidota bacterium | reverse complement strand
CTCTTGTACGCAAAAGAGGCTGGCGAAGATATCCGCCTGATCCAAAGCCGGTAGCGGATCCGACGAACCGCTTGAACGATCCGGCGGATCGCCGTTACGATCGGTTCAAGTAACCGACCACTGCCAGGATGATCGCTGCGGCCACGAGAATGAATACGAACCAGCGGAATACCGGATCGCTGATGAAGGGTTGCCGGTGGCGCCCGAGCACGATGTAATTCACTTCTACAGCTCGTTCGCGGAATTGCTTCTTCACGCCGATCAGGTAGGGTGGTCCGCCGGAATCATCGGCCTCGAAGGGGATCGCTTTCATGGTAAGCCCATCCATGAACTCGCCGGCCATCTGCGAGGTAGGGAAGCGGAACACCATGTAACGGTGATCGGTGGGATGGTCCTCGAAATTCGTAAGCCGCAAAGCCATCGATCAGCTCTTCCAGGTAACGAATTGATCCAGCGGACGGCGATAACCCTTCGGCCACTCGATCGCCGGATAACCGATGTAGAAAAGGCCAAGCGCACGATCGCCTTCCTTCAACCCGATGTATTCGCGGAACCGATCGCCCATCAGGATCGCACCGGTGGCCCAAAAGCCGCCAAGCCCGTATGCCGTACACGTAAGGAACATGTTCTGCACCGCGCAGGCGATCGCGCAGATCTCGTCCAGCTCGCTGATCTTACCGTTCGGATCGCGCGCCATGCCGATCGCGATCACAACACTGCTTTGCAGCGGCCTTTGAGTGAGGTTCTCAAGCTTTCGCGGCATCACCTTTTCAGGCGGAGTAACGCGATGATACTCCGCCGCGAGCCAATCTGAAAGGCCTTTGCGTGCCTCGCCGGTGAAAACGGTGAAGCGCCAGGGCTGCGTCATTCCGTGGGTAGGAGCCCAACTCGCGTTGGTGAGCACCTTCTCGATGATCTCGCGATGCACCTCGCGCGGCGAATAGTCCTTGGGATAGATGGTGCGCCGCTGGCGGATGAGCTCGCTGAGCTCGCTAACGCTGAACTTCATGATCGGTGGTACAAAGAGAATAGATCCATGGGATCAGGCAGCGTTCCATGTTCGTGATGTGTCTAACTTCCGCACTTCAAATCAAGATCATCAAGATGAAAGTTCAGTACATCGCCCTTTTAGGTCTACTTCCGATCGCGGTCTCGGCCCAGGGCCCAACGTTGGATGATGCCAACAATACGCCCGAGATAGGCAAGTCGTTCATTGTTCACAGGAACGCGCAGTACGTGAACCCGGGATCAGCGGGAAGCGGCCAAAGCTGGGATTTTTCAAGTTTGATCAGCAATGAAGTAGTGACCTACCAAGTGCGGCCCGTCGCTGACCTTATCAATGCTGGGGATTATCCGAACGCGACCCATTTGCTGACAGATGGGAATGATACATTGATCTATAAGATCGACGCCGATGGATGGGAGCTGCTCGGTGAGGACGTGACCTTTACAATGGCATTGATCGAACCGACCGAGATACAGGTGGCCTATTCCGATCCAGCACGAACTCTGGAATACCCGGCGTCTTTTGGTACGGTATGGAGCGATGTCGTGATCGGGGCATATGAGCTGGAATTGGGTCCGGTATCGCGAAATGGTGTTCTGGAAGGGGAGGTAAATGCGGAGGGAACGGTTGAATTGGCTTCGGGTTCCTACTCGGACATTATTCGCGTGCATACGAAAATGACCACAACGGAGACCAACGCATCGGCGACTGCGGATAGAAAGGTGCATACCTATGCGTTCTACGCGACCTGGCTGAAACATCCCCTCGTGAAGATCACGAGTGATTCGATCACTGTGACATCTCCATTGGTCATTCCCAACCATACCGGTCGCACCGAATGGCTCGATGAAGCATCCGTTGGTCTCGTTGAAGCGATCGAACAAGGCGAAGCGTTCGGTCTTTGGCCGACACCAGCGCGCGATGTGATCAACGTTACCATACCCGAAGGGATCTCGGGAACGAAGCAAGGGATCTTGCGCGATGTCACCGGCCGCGTGGTGCGCGAGTGGCAGATCGCACCGATCGGGAACTCGACCTTCAATGTGAGCGATCTGCCGCAAGGTCAGTATTTCCTCCAGGTGATCGGAACCGCCGGTGAGCTCGGTGTTCGCAAGGTGATCATCCGCTGATCGGAATTCCGGTCCAGGAAGAACCCTTTCCTTCACTGGGAAGGGTTTTTCCTTTTGCTGCGCACGGTCCGCTTCGCTACGGCGTTATCTTCACTCAACATGTCCGGTGTACGCTTCCACAGATACGTTCCGCCGAAGGACGATCGCACGCCGTTCGAAAAACTGCTTCCGATCTTCCTTGAATTGCTCACGCACACCAGCGGCGACGTGGAAGAGGCGCTGGAATGGTTGAAGGAGCTCGACAATGAACACGGGCTATTCAGCAAGGATTATACGATCGATGACTTCAAGGCCGATCTGGAACGCAACGGCATCATCGGGCCGAAACCCACCAAGGGAAGGACACCGCTCACTGGCAAGGGCGAAAAACTTATCCGCGAGCGAGCGCTCGATCAGGTCTTTGGAAAGTTGAAGAAGAGCGAACGCGGCCAGCATTCCATGCGGCGCACCGGCCAGGGCGATGAGCCCACGAGCGATCGGCGAGGCTATCGTTTCGGCGATCGGATCGAGCAGGTAGCCATGAGCGACAGCATCCGCAACGCGCAACAACGCGGGATCGATGAATTCCGCTTGAGCGAGGATGATCTTGAGGTGATCGAAACGGAACACCAGAGCGCCTGCGCCACCGTGCTCATGATCGATATCAGCCACAGCATGATCCTCTATGGCGAGGACAGGATCACACCGGCGAAGAAGGTCGCCATGGCGCTCGCCGAACTGATCAAGCGCCGTTATCCGAAGGATACGCTGGACATCGTTGTCTTCGGGAATGATGCCTGGCAGGTGAGCCAGAAGGATCTGCCTTACCTGCAGGTCGGGCCATTCCACACGAACACCGTGGCCGGGCTGGAACTTTCCATGGATATCCTGCGGAGAAGAAAGTTGCCGAACCGCCGGATCGTGATGATCACCGATGGAAAACCGAGTTGCATAATACGCGATGGCGAATATTACATGAACAGCTTCGGGCTCGATGACATGATCGTTGCACGAACGCTCGATGCCGCAGCACGCGCCCGCAAACTCAACATACCGATCACCACCTTCATGGTCGCGACCGATCCGTGGCTCCAACGCTTCATAGAACGCTTCACCGAAGCGAACCAGGGCCGCGCTTTCTACACCGGTCTGCAAGGGCTGGCGGACATGGTTTTCCGCGATCACGCGAACAACAGGAGAGGGAAGGGGTGAAGCTTGATGGCTGATCTTTGTACTTCTTCGCATCATCGATCCATTCAATTCAGAGAAGTTTTTTTATGATCGAAAGACCTGCATCTCTTGGTGATCTTCGGAAAAGCGGCTACCAAAGCCGATCGATAAAAGAGGAGCTACGCAGCAACCTGATCCAGCGGATCAAGGCTGGAAAGCCGTTGTTCGAAGGGATCCACGGTTACGAGAACACGGTGGTGCCGGCCATGGAAAATGCGATCCTTGCCGGACACAGCATCAACCTGCTCGGCCTGCGCGGGCAGGCGAAGACACGCATGGCGCGATCGCTTGTGCAGTTGCTCGATGAATGGATGCCGGTGGTGGCGGGAAGTGAATTGAACGACGATCCATTCCACCCGATATCGCGTTACGCTCGCGAACTGATCGCAGAGAAAGGCGATGCCACTACGATCGATTGGATCCACCGCAATGATCGCTACACCGAAAAGCTTGCAACGCCCGATGTGACCGTGGCCGATCTGATCGGCGACAGTGATCCGATCAAGGCAGCGAACATGAAGCTTGATTATGGCGATGAACGTGTGATCCATTTCGGGCTGATCCCGCGCAGCCATCGCGGCATTTTCGTGATCAACGAACTGCCCGATCTGCAACCGAGGATCCAGGTCGCGCTGTTCAACATTTTACAGGAAGGCGACATCCAGATCCGCGGTTTCAAACTTCGGCTTCCGCTGGACATCCAATTCATCTTCACCGCGAATCCCGAGGATTACACCAACCGCGGATCGATCATAACGCCATTGAAGGATCGGATCCAAAGCCAGATCCTCACCCATTATCCACCAACGATCGAGCTGGGAATGAAGATCACCGCGCAGGAAGCGCGATCGCCAGAGGAACAGAAGCAGAAAGTGCATGTGCCCGAATTGATCCGTGTGATCATCGAACGGATCGCGATGGAAGCGCGTGACAGCGATCTGGTGGATCGAAGGAGCGGAGTGAGCGCGCGGCTTACGATAAGCGCGCTGGAAAGCGTGGTGAGCGCGGCCGAGCGACGTGCGCTGCTCAACGGCGAAAGCAGAACAACGGTGCGGATCGGCGATCTGCAGGCGATCGTTCCGGCGATCACAGGAAAGATCGAATTGGTGTACGAAGGTGAACAGGAAGGTCCGGAGAAAGTGGCGCAACACCTGCTCGGCCTAGCGATCCAGAACATCTTCACGGAGCTTTTTCCCGATCCATCCAGGAACAAGAAGCGAAAGGCGGAACAGGCACGACCCGACCCGTATGCTGCGATCGTTTCACACGTGGATGCGTACGACACAGATCTGCTCCATTCCACTTCCGATCGGGAATTCGCGAAGGCATTGGCTGCGGTGGAAGGGTTGATGGAATTGGTGAAGGAACATCATCCGGAAGTGGATCAGGCAGAGCGCGCCGTTTGGGCGGAATTCGTTCTTCATGGTTTGGCGGAGCACAACCGGATCGCACGATCTCGGTTGATCGGATCCACGCGTTTCAGCGATCTGTTCAGCAGCATGTTGGGCAGTGAACTTTCCGCGGAAAGTGAGTGATCTGTTAGCGTTCCGATCTGGATCTTTGCACCACTTTTCATGAATGATACGATCGATGGCCAGCCAGCCGTGAAGCCGAAGATGCGGCTTGCACCGAAACTTTCCGTTCTCACGTTGCTTCTTTTCGGTGCGGCGGGCATCGCACTGATCATTTTCCAGGATCGTGATCCGATCAAGGTGGTTATCGGTGAAGCGGACATCTTCTTCCAGATCGCGATCGGTGTGGCCGGTGGACTTCTGATCGCCGGGATCGCCTGGTGGATCATCCGCCGTAGGTTCATGTCGCCTATCCGCGAACGTTACTCGGCGATGATCGGTCCGGTGATGGCGCGGCGCAGCGACCGGATCATCGTTTCGATCTGCGCGGGTTTCGCGGAGGAATTATTCTTCCGCGGTGCGATCCAACATTGGCTTGGCATCATCGCAACGGCGATCATCTTCGTGGCGATCCACGGCTACCTCGATCCGCGCGACTGGCGCATCAGCCTTTACGGCACCTTCATGACCCTTGCGATGATCGCGATCGGATGGGCAGCGGCGGAATTCGGCTTGATCGGCCCGATGCTCGCGCATACGATCATCGATATATTCCTGCTCGAGAAATTACACGGTGAATGGATGAAGCGATCGGTGACCGTCAATCCTGCGAATACTTATGCGGATCGGAATTATCCTCGCTGATCTGCTGTTTCACCAGGAACATCTTCCGGCTTACGATCGCGAGTTCGCGGTGGCCATGGTCGATCAGCCATTGGAACGAAGTGCTATCCTCATCGCTCACCATCGCCATGTGCCGCAGCACGTTCATGTTGTTGCGAGAAAGCCAGTCCATCGCGCGCTTGTCACCTTCCATGCCGGTGATCAATGCCAGCAGATGCGGATGGCCTTTCTCCATGAGCCATTTGCGCGCATCGTCCTTGTTGCGCAGAGCGAAGGTGAAGATGCCGAGCTCCGGATAACCGTTCTTGATCAACCAATCGCGCAGCCCCGCATGCCCGGCGATCGCTTCGCCCCAGGCAACGAGAACTTTTGCGGGATATTCAGTCTTCATCCGTTCACAGGAACGATCGATCCATCACGAAGGTATCCGATCGGCGGAATGGCGGATAACTTCGCGGCATGCGGATGCTTCTCTTCTCAATCCTATGGATCGCAGCACTTGTAAATACGGCGGCGCAGGACCGGAAAGCGATCGAAAAGATCCGCGCGAAGTACGATCAGGGCAAGTATTACGCCGGCATCAGGCTCTCTGATAAGTTGATCGGCGATGGCGGCGGATCGGATGTCCTTCTATTGCGTGCGGAAGGATATAACGAAATCGGTGAATTCGCCCGGGCTGAAAGAGATGCGCGGGCGGTTCTGGGCAATGGAAGTGATCAGGATCGGAAAAAAGCAGCACTCCAGCTCGGCATTGCAGCGATGGAGACTGGCCGTGCGGACAGTGCGCGGTATTGGTTGAATGAAGCGATCGGTGCTGCCGATGATCGGGAAGCGCTGATCCGGCTCGGGCGATCGGATGTGGTGCAGGGCGATCTACAAGCTGCAATGGAAAAGTTCAACCAGCTGCTTTCACGTTCACCGGATGATGCTGCGGCATTGCTCGAGCGCGGTGCCGCACATGCGATGCTCGGCAATACCGCCGCTGCCCGATCGGACCTTGATCGGGCGATCGAACTCGCGCCGCGTGATCCGGTGGCATGGAACAGCCGTGGCTTTCATCTTCATGCCGCGAATGATCAGCACGAACGAGCGATCAAGGATTACGGTCAGGCGATCAAGTTCGATCCGAACTACAGCTTCGCTTTCAACAACCGCGGCTGGTCGTATTTCAAGTTGGGCGATCTGAAGAAGGCGAGGAAGAACATCGGGATCGCGGCGCGGAAACGACCGAATAATCCGTTCATCCACCGCAACCTTGGTATGATCGAATTGCAACAGGGTGATACCGCGAAAGCCTGTTCAGAATTCCGGAAGGCCTTGGACCTGAACTTCACCGAACTGCACGGGAGCGAAGTGATGGAACTTGTGACGAAGCATTGCTCAGGCGCAGGAAAGCCGATCGAAAAAGTTCCTGCCGCGCGATCGAACGCGCCGGCTGAACCAACACGTACTTCACCCCGATCCAACGCACCATGACCTACCGATCGATGTTGCGCGAAGGAGCGCTGGAAGGAAAAGTGGTGATCGTGACCGGTGGCGGCACCGGCCTGGGCCGTGCGATGGCCACAGCTTTCCTTCAACTCGGAGCGAAGGTCTGCATCACCAGTAGGAAGCTTCCGGTGCTTGAGAAGACCGCAGCGGAATTGGAGAACGAAACCGGTGGTGAAGTGCTGGCGATCGCCTGCGATGTTCGATCCTACGAGGAAGTGGAGAAAATGATCGCATCAGTGAAAGATCGTTTCGGAAGGATCGATTCGCTCGTGAACAATGCTGCGGGCAACTTCATCAGCCCCACCGAGCGATTGAGCAGCAACGCGTTCCGAACCGTGATCGATATCGTGCTGATGGGTACGATCAATTGTTCACTCGCACTCGGGAAACAGTGGATCGCAAATGGCGATCTCGACCGATCGATACTGAACATCACCACAACGTATGCGTCCACCGGATCGGGTTTCGTGGTTCCGAGCGCTTGCGCCAAGGCCGGCGTATTGGCGCTCACGCGATCGCTGGCAGCCGAATGGGGTCGCCATGGCATCAGGAACAATGCGATCGCGCCGGGGCCATTTCCAACGAAGGGCGCATGGGAAAGACTGTTGCCCGGTGATCTCTCCAAAAAGTTCGACATGACGAAACGCGTTCCGTTAGGAAGAGTGGGGGAGCAGCATGAACTGGCCGATCTAGTCGCGTACCTTATCTCACCGTTCAGTGGTTTCATCAACGGCGAAGTGGTCACGATAGATGGTGGAGAATGGATCAAAGGAGCGGGCCAATTCAACATGCTTGAAATGATCCCGGCGGAAATGTGGGACGAGATCGAGAAGAAGATCCGCGGCACGAGCGGAAGCTGATCGTCCGATCCAATGGCCGCTCGAATGCGAAATTCAGCCGGTCATCGAACTCCACTCGCAAGATGGTAGGCCGTGTATTCCATTTGCGTCCATAAATGGATCAAATGATACGCGCTTTCACTCTTCTTTCCACTGCGGCCATCACGCTGGCTGCACAGGCCCAGCCTACGCTTACGTTCGCTGGTAATGCCCCGGTGCCGGGTTCGTCGTACACATTGCAATTCGGCCCGTACATGGCTCCGGGTGCTGCAGGTGCCGGACAGACCTGGGACATGAGCGGCCTTACCTCGGACAGTTCAATGGTGATCATGCTGGTGGATCCCGCCGATGCCGAAGGCTTCGGACTTTTCCCGGGCGCCACGGTCGCCGAGACCGGTAATGAGGCCAGCATGTTCTGGCGTGCCACCACCGATGGCGTTCATCTCGTGGGTTCCTATTCATCCGAACCCGAAGGTGATCTGGCGATCACATACAGCGATGAGGGACTTTACCTGCCTTACCCGTGCACGTACCAGACCACCTGGACGGATGACATGGCCGCCACTTTCGACATCCAGGGTTTCACGATCGAGCGCAGTGGTACCATCGTTGGCGAGGCCGATGGTTACGGTGCACTGATCCTTCCGGATGCCACGGTGCCGAACGTATTGCGCGTTCATTGGGTGGAGACCAATGTCGATCAGACCGAACTTTTCGAGACCACCACCGTATTCGACAGCTACCTGTATTATGAAGCGGGCCGTTCCTATCCGCTCGTACAGGTGGTGACAGCAACGATCAATGTGCTCGGCAATGAAGTGACCAACCAGTTCACCCAATGGTACGGTGATCTTTCCACCGGTATCGGCAACGGAACGGTCGAGGGTGACATTTCCGCCTGGCCAAATCCTGCGAACGAGCATGTGACCTTGCAGTTGCCGAAAGGCATGGATGGTGAGATCTTCGTACAGTTCCAAGACGCCACCGGCAAGGCTGCGCACAACGCACGCTATGTTTCCACCGATGGCATGATCAGGGCCGATATCTCCGGTCTTGCTTCAGGCCTGTACACGGTCTCAGCCACGGATGCGGATGGCGAGACCCGCGTGGTCCGTCTCAGCGTACAATGATCGATCCCCCGGGGTCCAGGAAAGGCGCCATTGGCGCCTTTCCTTTTTACGCTTCCCGCCGGATCGCATAGATCATCTCATCCTCGATCCGGCCGTTCTTGATGATCGTTCCTTTCAATGTCGCTTCAAGGCGGAAGCCGGCATTTTCAAGTACTTTCCGTGATGCGGCGTTGCTGCCGAATGGCCTTGCGAAGATCCGCTGCAGCTCTGGGAAGGTCTCGAGACCGTAACGCGTGATCCGCTTCACCGCTTCGCTCATGATCCCCTTACCCCAGAATGCGCGGCTGAGCCAGTAACCGAGTTCGGCGTTCTGGCGAAAGATGTCCTGTTGTGGAAAGATCCCGATGCTGCCCACCGCCTCTCCATTGATCACGATCGCAAGTACCCTGGCCGGCCGATCCGCCGAAACACGTTGAAGAAATGCCTCGCCAGCGGCGATCGTATAAGGATGCGGAAAAGTATCGGTCATGTTCGCCGCGATCGCCGCTTCGTTCGCATGGCGCAACAGTGAAGGCAGATCGCTCATCTGCCAGGATCGTAACTCAAATTCCATCCGGCGAAATTCGCCATCACGATCGATGTGGACGGGATCGCCCATTTTCCCCAGTCAAGGTCCGCGGCCTATCGGCCATGTGAGGGACCGTGAAAGCCGCGCCCCTGTTGAGCCTCAATGTGTTCGGTGAAGTATTTTCCAAACTGCATGAAACAAACGGCATGTGTTTCGCGTAATCATGTTCAAGTCCGAACGGACCAAACGGAATACTCGATCCCAGGGCATTGCCACGTGGCGTAAAAAGCCCGACCACCCCGGCCCGTAAGCTTGGGATCCGGCCCGTAAGCCGGAAGAAAGATCGAGACTGAATGATCGAGACCCGCCCCGTAAGGCGGGTTTCGCGTTTACAGAAGTTCCACAGTTGCATATTCGCCACACAATTGTGGAGCCTGCCACGATCCATAGTGAAAACAACGCCACGCACCGCTTTGGACATCTATAGCCTTGATCTCGCCTGAAGCCCGCGCCAGTATTGGAAAAGCTTGCAACGCCCGATCTTGGCACGCGGGATGCAAGCTCATCATCACGTCTGACACCAGACCGACACACTAAGGCTCGATCAAGCCGAAAGCCGCAAAACCCAAGCCCGTAAGCTTGGAACCTGGCCCGTAAGCCGGGAGGAAAAGTTGATCGAGGAGCTTCGAAGCCCGCCCCGTAAGGCGGGCTTCGGTTCTTTCAGCTCTTCATGTTGTCGAACTGAAGTGGTATCTCGAAATCCTTCTCTCGGCACAGCGCCATCACGCTCTGCAGATCATCGATCTTCTTTCCGCTCACCCGTATCATGTCGTCCATGATCTGGGGCTGCACCTTCAACCCGCTATCCTTGATCACCTTCACGATCTTCTTGGCCGTTTCCCGTTCGATCCCCTGTTTCACCTTGATGGTCTTGTACAGCAACTTTCCACTCGGTGTGGGTTCTTCCGATAGATCGAAACTGCGCACGTCCACCTTTTGTTTTGTGCTTCGCTCCAGGAGAATGTCCAGGATCGCATCAAGTTTCAGGTGATCTTCGGTCGCGAGCTTTATGGTGAGCGCCTTCTTGTCGAATTCCACGCTGCTGTTGCTTCCACGCAGATCGTAGCGTGTTTCCAGCTCGCGTTTCACCGTGTTCATCGCATTGTCGAGCGTTTGCAGGTCGACCTTGGAAAGAATATCTACGGATGGCATCTGATCGTACTATGCGGCGAAGGTAAGTGCACCCGCGCGCGAAGGCCGATCCTTATTCCGTAGGTTGGTGCCATGGATCCATTCATGAAGGCGGCCATCGAAGAAGCCATGGCCGGAAGAAGGGAAGGCGGCATCCCGATCGGATCGGTGCTGGTGAAGAGTGGCCGTATGATCGCACGCGGACGCAACAAGCGGGTGCAGGAAGGCGACCCGATCCTGCATGGGGAAATGGATTGCCTTCGCAATGCGGGACGGATCGGAAATTTCCGGAACTCGGTGATCTATTCCACCCTGATGCCCTGCTACATGTGCGCCGGCACGATCGTTCAATTCAAGATCCCGAAAGTGATCGTAGGTGAAAGCAGAACATTCGCCGGCGCTCGGGAATTCATGGAAAAGTACGGGGTGGAAGTGATCGATCTCGATCTTCCGGAGTGTGTTGCGATGATGGAGGAATTCATTCGCGAACGCCCCGCACTTTGGAACGAGGACATCGGTGAGTAAAAA
>JAEZDL010000090.1 GCA_023418095.1 Bacteroidota bacterium | reverse complement strand
ACTTGGGGCCTTTTGGGCAATTACCATATGATCGCGATCGATGGTCCCAAAATATTGATGATAAGCGAATCGTATCCTGATTCGATCCTAACACTGTACGATTTCAGCCTGCAAATGGGAGATACGGCATACTTTGATATGTACTATACCAATGACCATGTAACAGTCACTTCGATGGATACCCTCGAAATCCAAGGCCGCCTGCGCAAACGGTTTTTTCTCAGCAACGAGGACATCTGGATAGAAGGTATCGGAAGCCTGCTGGGATTGTTTAGGCCGATATGGGAGATCCCACTTGGATGCGGCCATTTCACGTATGAGTTCTGTGCGAATTACGTTGATGAAGATGAAGTCCCATATTCATGGTGTTCCGATCTGGTCATGAACGAAAAGGAGATCAATGCGAGTGAAACACGAGTTTACCCGACCCCATGCGATCAGCATTTGACGATCAGTTCCGATCGGATCGGTGATTGGTTCCGGCTAAGTGATATGAATGGCCGGATACTGAGATCAGGGATCTTAGTGTCCGATCATCATACACTTGATGTCTCCGATCTGGCACCGGGAATGTATTTGCTCTTCATCGCAGCGGGCACCACAAAAGTCTTGGTGGAATAGTAAAAATCCTCGGGTACTCCGGGGATTTTACTCATTATCGCGTTTCCGGGTCAAGCCCGGAATGACAACTGACAACGGTCAGCCGCTAACTCAGTTCGCCACTTCGCTCAGGAACTTGATCCGCATCATGCGCAGTTCCTCTTCGCTGTAATCGCCATCGAATTCCTGGTGCGCGGCTTCGATGCTGTCGGTATCGGCGCCACGGAAGTAATCCATGATCTCTTCCTGCGTATCAACCTCGATGATCTCGTTGAGGTGGTAATTGATGTCCAGCCGGGTTCCGCTTAGCACGATGCTTTCCAGTTCGGTGAGCAGATCGGCGAGGGACATGCCTTTCGCTTTCGCGATCATGTCCAGCGGCAGGCGCTTATCGATGTTCTGGATGATGTGCACTTTGTTGGTGCTCTTGTTCACCACCGATCGCACCATCACCTCCTGCGCGCGTTCGATCTCGTTCTCTTCCACATACACCGAGATCATCTCCACGAACGGCTTCCCGAATTTCTGGGCCTTGCCAGGACCGACTCCTGAAACATGCGTAAGCTCATCGATGCTGATCGGGTAGCGCATCGTCATCTCTTCCAGGGACGGATCCTGGAAGATCACGTAAGGTGGAAGATTGTGCTTCTTGGCGATCTGCTGGCGCAGATCACGCAACATCTTCATCAGGCGCTCGTCCGCCGCGCCGCCACGCACAGATCCGCCATCATCATCACCGCCATCATCATCGCTGTAGTCGCGTTCCTTCACGAACATGATGCTCACCGGCTTCTTCAGGAACTTCTTCGCCTCGTCGGTGAGGCTGAGATTGCCGTAGCTCTCGATGTCCTTCCTGAGGAAACCATGTACGATCGCCTGGCGGATCACGGCCATCCAATGGCGGTTCTCCTTCTCGCGGCCTTTTCCGTACACTTCGAGTGAAGCGCCCTTGTACGTCTTTATCTCGGCGCTTTCCGTGCCTGTGAGCAGATCGCAGATGTACTTCGCCTTGTGGCGTTCCTTGCTTTCTGCCACCGCTTCGAGCAGCAATTCCAGATCTTCCTTCGCATCGAACGTTTCCTGCGGATGGTTGCAGTTGTCGCAATTGCCGCAACTGTCGCCAGGCATGGATTCGCCGAAGTAATGGAGCAGGAATTTCCGGCGGCACATGCTCGTTTCGGCGTAGCCCACGGTGTCCTGCAGCAATTGTTTCCCGATCTCCTGTTCCGCCACCGGTTTCCCTTGCAGGAACTTCTCCAGCTTCTCGATGTCCTTGTAGCTGTAGAAGGTGATGCATTTTCCTTCACCACCATCACGTCCGCCGCGGCCCGTCTCCTGGTAATAGCTCTCCAGGCTCTTCGGTATGTCGTGGTGGATCACGAAGCGCACATCGGGCTTATCGATCCCCATTCCGAAGGCGATCGTAGCCACGATCACGTCCACATCCTCCATCAGGAACCGATCCTGGTGCTCGGCGCGCTGGCCTGCGTCCATTCCCGCATGATAGGGGAGTGCCTTGATCCCGTTCACCACGAGCGTTTCAGCCATTTCCTCCACCTTCTTGCGGCTGAGGCAGTAGATGATCCCGCTGCGGCCGGCGTTCTGCTTCACGTAGCGGGTGATCTCGCGGTTCACATCGCGCTTCGGCCGTACTTCATAATAAAGGTTCGGCCTGTTGAACGATGCCTTGAAGGTGGTGGCGTTCGGTATGTCGAGGTTCTTGAGGATATCCTCCTGGACCTTTTCCGTGGCGGTCGCGGTAAGCGCGATCACCGGTACGCGCTTGATCTCGTCGAAGATGGTGCGCAACCGGCGGTATTCAGGGCGGAAATCGTGCCCCCATTCGCTGATGCAGTGCGCTTCATCGATCGCGAAGAAGCTGATCTTGATATCCTTAAGGAACTCGACGTTGTCCGCCTTGGTGAGCGATTCGGGCGCCACGTACAGGATCTTGGTGCGGCCTTCCTTGATGTCCTTCTTCACCTTGATCGCCTCGTTGCGCGTGAGCGAACTGTTGAGGAAATGGGCGATGCCATCCTCGGAACTGAAGCTTCGGATCGCATCCACCTGGTTCTTCATGAGGGCGATCAGCGGGCTTACTACGATGGCCGTGCCTTCGCTCATGAGAGCTGGAAGCTGGTAGCAGAGGCTTTTGCCGCCGCCCGTGGGCATGATCACGAACGTATTCCCTCCGGAGAGGACGTTCTGGATGATGGCTTCCTGTTCGCCTTTGAACTGACTGAATCCGAAGAACTGTTCGAGTGCTTCCCGGGGAGTAAGAGCTACTTGGATCATAATGTCGACTTGTCCGAGACGAGTGTTCAGTTTGAATGCTTAAATGTAAGGCAACCTTGGATACCGGCGCCCAACTTTCTTCAATGTTCTTCAACGATCGGGATGAATGGTGTGTTGCGCCCATGGCTGTGGTTGATAACTGGGTTGAAAGGCGGGAAGGCCGCTTTTGGCCCCCGGTATCTTTGGCGATCACCAGTTCCAATTGAGCGATAAGCCCAACGATAAGGAGATGACCTTCCTGGAGCACCTGGAAGAGCTCCGGTGGACCATCGTGCGATCGGTGATCGCGATCGGCGTGGGCATGCTGGCGGCATTCATCGCGAAGGACATCATCTTCGATCTGATCGTGCTGGCGCCGAAGGATGCATCATTCATCACCTACCGGGCATTCTGTTCACTCGGGCAGCGGATCGGGATGGGCGATGCGCTTTGCTCCCAAGGGCTCAACTTCTCGCTGCAGAACATAAGCATGAGCGGGCAGTTCTTCACGCACCTGTTCGTTTCGTTCATTGCCGGTTTCATCGTGGCCTTTCCTTATGTGCTTTGGGAACTGTGGCGGTTCGTTGCTCCGGGGCTTCACCCCAATGAACGCGGATCGCTCGGCGGCATCGTGTGGTTCGCCTCCTTCCTCTTTCTCACCGGTGTGGCGTTCGGCTATTTCATGCTCGCGCCGCTCAGCATCCAGTTCTTCGGAAGCTATCAGGTGAGCGGATCGGTGGCCAACGCCGTGGCGCTGGATAGTTACATCTCCATGATCACATCGGTAACGGTATGGACCGGGATCGTTTTTGAGCTTCCGTTGCTGATCCTTTTCCTCACCCGCGCGGGGATCGTGGAGCCGGTGATGTTGCGCGCGTACCGGAAGCATGCTTTCGTGGGTATCTTGGTGATTGCGGCGATATTGACACCGCCCGATGTGGTGAGCCAGCTGATCGTTTCCGGTCCACTGATGCTGCTTTATGAAGGAAGCATCCTTCTTTCCGCACGGACCGTAAGAAAGATGAAGGCAACCGCGCGTTCCACCACAATGGCACGCCAGAACGCCACAGCATGAGTAAATGGATCGGAAATACCAGTCATTGGTTGCCGATCCTGATCGGTGCGATCCTGCCTTCGATCGGTCTTTCCCAGAGCACGGTGGTGAATGGAAGGGTGGTCGATCGGGCGACGGGCGATCCGTTGCCGTTCGTGAACATCGCGTTCGTGGACAGTAAGATCGGTACGACCACGGATATCGATGGGAACTTCAAGCTTGAAAGTTTTTATGCCACCGATTCGATCCGCGTTTCAAGCGTGGGCTATGCGCCTGCGACGGTGAAGGTCGATCGCGATCGGGAACAGCATTTCGATGTGGCGCTCGAGCCGGGAAGCGTGCAATTGAATGAAGTAGTGATCAGGCCGAACGAAGAGAATCCGGCATTCCCGATCCTTCGCCGCGTGATCCACAACAAGCCGGTGAACGATCGGGAGAAACTTTCCGCTTACCAATACGAAGCCTACAACAAGGTGGAATTCGATCTGAACAACATAACGGAGGATTTCACGAAGAAGAAGCTCTTCGAGCCGTTCGCGTTCATCTTCGATAACATCGATAGCAGCGATGCGAAGCCCTACCTGCCGATCTTCATGACCGAAACGTTATCGGAGGTGTACTACAGGCAGAAGCCCAAGGCACAAAAGGAACTGATCCGTGCCACCAAAGTGAGCGGCGTGGAGAACCAGAGCATCTCGCAGCTCATGGGCGACATGTACCAGAACATCAATATCTACGATAACCAACTTAGCATTTTCGGGAAGAATTTCATCAGTCCGATCGCTGATGGCGGAAAGGGTTTCTATCATTATTATCTCACCGACAGTGCGTTCGTTGGGAAGTATTGGTGCTACAAGATCGAATTCAAACCCAAGCGCGTGCAGGACCTTGCGTTCCAGGGAGAGATGTGGATCAACGATACCACGTATGCCGTATGCACGATCGAGGCCGGGATCGCTGAAGGTGCGAACTTGAATTTCGTGCAGGGTTTCTGGGTGAAGCAGCAATACGATCAGGTGCGCAACGAAGTGTGGATGCTAACGCATGATCAACTCGTGGTGGACCTGAACGTGATGCCCGGATCGGACCGTGAACGCAAGGATCCCGTGCAAGGGCTGTATGGCCGCCGCACCGCGACGTACAAGGATTTCGTGATAGATCGTCCGCTGGAGGATGAGTTCTATGCCGGTGCCGAACAGGTGATCGTGCTGCCCGATCCGCAAAGCGATCGAGAGGAATACTGGCAGATGCGAAGGCATATTCCGCTTTCGGAAAAAGAAGCGGCGATCTACCACATGGTGGACACCATGAAGACGATCCCACGCTTCAACACGTACCTCGATCTGGTGAGCACCGTGATCACCGGCTATTATCCGATCGGCCCGATCGAATTGGGGCCTTATTTCACCGCGTACAGTTTCAACCAGGTGGAAGGTCACCGGTTCAGGGTGGGTGCGCGTACAAGTACCGATTTCAGCAAACGTGTTGAATATGAAGCGTACGCTGCGTACGGAACGCTCGATCGGGAATTCAAGTACGGTTTTGGAGGGAAGGCCTTCCTTTCGAAGGAAACACGTTTGATCGGAGGCCTTTATTACCGCCATGATCTGGAGCAACTCGGACAAAGCGCTTCAGCGTTCCGTGAGGACAACATCCTTTCGAGCGCCTTCCGCAGAACGCCCAACAACAAGCTCACCTTGGTTGATGAATATCGCGCGTACATCGAGCGTGAATGGTTCCCGGGTCTGAGCAGCACGTTCATCTTCCTGCACCGTTCGCTCCAACCGCGCGGATCGCTTCTTTATGAGCGCACTTATCTCACCGATGAACCCGAACTGATCAACCGGATCGTGACCAGTGAACTGATCTTCAACACGCGTTTCGCGTACAACGAAAAATTCATTTCCGGCGATTTCACACGTGTGAGCCTCGGCACCAATTACCCGATCCTGGAATTGCAATGGGTGCAGGGTGTGAAGGGAATGCTCGACAGCGACTATGAATACTCACGCCCGGGGATCAGGGTGAAGCAGCGTGTGGCGATGGGCGTTCTCGGGCATTTCAACTACACCGTAACGGCGAACAAGACCTTCGGGACGCTGCCCTATCCGTTGCTGATCATCCATTCCGGCAACGAGACCTTCTATTCGGATGAGATGGCCTTCAACACGATGAATTTCTTCGAATTCATCAGCGATCGGTCGGCCAGCATTTTCGCCGAACAACATTTCGAAGGGCTTTTCTTCAACAGGATCCCGCTGTTCAGGAAATTGAAATGGCGTGAGGTGGCGGGCGGAAAGATCGCGTTCGGCAGCCTCGACGATCGGCACCGGAAGGAAATGGACCTGCTGCCCTACATGTTCGATCTGAACAGCGGCCCGTACGCGGAAGCATCGATCGGCGTGGAGAATATCCTGCGCGTGCTGCGCGTTGACTTCGTTCGAAGACTTACTTATCTGCAGAATCCGAACGTGAGCGATTGGGCGCTACGTTTGAAGCTGAACATCACCTTCTGAGTGCTCAGGGCCGAGAACATCTTCAAGAAATACAAGCGCCGCACGGTGGTGAACGGCGTGAGCGTGGAAGTAAGACAGGGCGAGATCGTAGGCCTGCTTGGTCCGAACGGCGCGGGAAAGACCACTTCCTTTTACATGATCGTAGGGTTGATCAAGCCCAATAAGGGCAAGATCTTTCTCGATGATGATGAGATCACCGATCTGCCGATGTACAAGCGGGCGCAGAAAGGCATCGGCTACCTGCCGCAGGAAGCGAGCGTTTTCCGAAAACTGAGCGTGGAGGACAACATACGCGCGATCCTGGAAATGACAGGCAAGCCGAAGGAGTATCAGGAACAGCGGTTGGAGACACTGCTCAATGAATTCAGCCTGCAACATGTGCGCAAGAACCGCGGCGATGTGTTGAGCGGTGGCGAGAGAAGAAGAACAGAGATCGCCCGGGCGCTGGCCACTGAACCACGATTCATTTTATTGGACGAACCTTTCGCTGGCGTAGATCCGATCGCCGTTGAGGACATCCAGGGTATCGTGGCGAAGCTGAAGGAAAAGAATATTGGGATCCTGATCACCGATCACAACGTGCAGGAAACGCTCAGCATCACCGATCGGGCTTATCTGCTTTTCGAGGGAAAGATCCTGAAGCAGGGAACAGCCGAGGAATTGGCCGCGGACGAACAGGTGCGGAAAGTCTATCTGGGAAAACATTTCGAATTGAGAAGGAAAGTGGTGGGTTAGGTGGATCGATGCGGATCGCGATCTTCGCAGCCCCAGACCATGACCATGCAACGATCCATACTCCTTCTCGCAGCCTTCATTCTCGCATCATTCAACGGTTTTGCACAGCTGGCAGGCACCACTTGGGCGATCGGTGGTCCAGGCGGTCAATATTTCTTCGACTTCACCTTCCAGGAAGATGGTGTGCTTTCCGCGAACGTTGGCGGCATCATCCAGCCTGTCGCCACATATGTGATCAATGGCGACACGCTCACCACGGTACAATCAGATCCGGACGATGAATGCACCACACCGGGTGTTTACACGTTCGAGATCGTGGGCGACCAGCTGCTTTTCACACTCGTGAGCGATGCATGTTCCGATCGAACGTTCATCTTCACCATGTGTACGTGGACACAGGCGTTATCAACTTCCATCCAGGACACGAACGGCTCTTCAATGATCTTGATCCAGCCGAATCCATCGTCGGGCCTCGTATGGGTTGAATTTCCAGGATCGGATCACATGCGGATCTCGATCCATCTGCTCTCTGGCGCTCTCGTGCATGAAGCATCCTTCACCGGACCTGTGGCCGCCGTCGATCTGCGCCATCTGCCACCAGCGATCTATCTGGTAAGAACAACCACCGAACAAGGCACTTCCACCGATCGGCTTGTGATCGAATGAGTTCGGCACCGCGCGCATCTATATTCGCTGCATGCTGAAACCGATCGCTCTCTTCTCGCTGTTGCTCTTTTCCTCCTTCACGTTCGCCCAAAGCCCAAGCTGGCAATGGGGCATCGGCGCAGGCGGTAACAACAGCGACAAAGGCATGGATATCTGTGTGGATGCCAACGGCAACAGTTATGTCACCGGTTTCCTCCAGAGCAGCGGCATCACCTTCGGAAACTTCGATCTGGACAATACGCTTTCCAATAACACGAGCGATGCCTTCCTGGTGAAGTTCGATCCCTCGGGCAATGCCTTATGGGCGCAGGCGATCGGTGGTACGGGTTATCAGTCCGGCATGGCGGTCGCGATAACACCGGATGAAGGTGTTGTGATGGCGATGACCTTTGAGAATACCGTTACCGTGGGAACGCAAACGCATACATCGCCCGGCGGATCGGCCTTGCTGGTCGCAAAGTTCAACGGGGATGGGGATGTTTTGTGGAGTTACTCCGCAGGAAGCGAAAGCCAGGTATACGTTTACGATGTCGCTGTTGCGAACGATGGCCGGGTGGCTGCCTGCGGATCGTTCACAGGCGACAATTTCAGTTCCGGCGCGGGCAGTTCCAACAACGCTGGGGGGCTCGATATGTATGTTGTGGTGCTCGATGAGGATGGCAACGCAGCGTGGAGCGCATTCGCTGGTAATGGCGTGGAAGAGAGTGCGCGGGCCGTTGCGTTCACCAGCAGTGGTGATGTGGTGGTGGGCGGCTATTACACCAGCGGATCACTGATGATCGCCGGAAGTACGATCATCAATGCGGATGATAATGACAACGACATCTTCCTGGCGCGGTATGGCTCGGATGGCAGCGGCCAATGGGCGATCGGCCAAGGCACCACCGATACGGAAACGTTGATGGACCTGGCGATCGATGCGCAGGACCAGATCATTATTGCAGGCACTTTCGATGCACCTGATCTCGATCTTCTCGGAACCACGCTGGTGAACACCTCCCCGAATGTGGACGATAGCTGGATCGATCATTTCGTGGCGAAGCTCGATGGCAACGGTGCATTGATATGGGCTGTTTCGGGCGGCGGCACACAACATGAATTCCTCTCTGGCGTGGCGATCGGGGCCGATGGCGACGTGTATGTATGCGGCGAGTTCGAAAGCCAGAACGCGGTCTTCGGCGGATCTACGATCTCCGCCAGCGGCGGATCATCACCTTATGTGGTGAAATATTCCGCGGATGGTGAAGCGATATGGGCCGTAACGGCTGGAGGAGCACAAAGCGACTACTCGGAAAGGATCGCCGTGGATGCGGGCGGAGGCGTGCTCGTAACCGGTTGGTTCAATGGTGATCTGGAACTTGGATCGAACGCGATCGAAAGTGAAGGTGACAACGATGTATGGATCGGGAAACTCGGCGGAACGGTAGGATTGAGCGAGATCGAAGGAGCGCAATGGGCTACCGTCCATGTGGACCGTCTTTCAGGTCTGTGCAATGTGGAAAGCGATCGGCGGATCGATGCGGTCCTGGTGATCGATGCTGCCGGCCGATCGGTGCATTCCAGCTCGCCAGGGTCTGATCGCGCGAATTTCATTCTGGAAAAGGCGGGCGCTTATCTCGTGAAAGTCCGCAGCGGCGAACTTCAGGAGACATTGAAGATCCTTCGCTGATCGCAGGACCGTTCATGCGATCGAGGTTTCTTCAAGAACTCCATCTGCGGATCCGGTGGATCGATGGCTAGCTTTAAGGCACCATGTCACGCCTTTTCAACCGCCGCACCGGCGCGGAGATCCTTTTCGATGCGGCCAGCATCGGTATTTTTCTTGTGCCACGTCCTTACGTGGAGGAGCATCCGCACATCCTGATCGAACTGCATGGCATCGATCTGAAGGACCACAGCCATGAATGTCCCGATTGCCGCGAATTGCTCGGCGACCTCGGTACGGCTACCACGGATTGGTTCCTTGAATACAATAGGAAGATCTATCAGTTGGACCTTCAGCTCGCGGGCCGCACGCGAACACGAGAACATCCTGAATTCGATCTGAAGGAATTCTTCGATGGCACGCGCTTGAAACTGCGTGTGGATACCGATACGATCGAAACGCTGGAGACCGAATTGAAGGAGAACGAGGAAGCGGAGAACTACGAACATTGCGTCTATCTCCGCGATCGGATCAGGCAATTGAAGGCTGAAGGAGAGGATCGATCACAATGAAAGTTCGCGCGGGAGCATGGTGATCATCGTAATGGGAGTTTCGGGCAGCGGGAAATCAACGGTGGGCGCGTTGCTTGCCGAACGATTGAACATTCCTTTTTACGATGCCGATGATCTTCACTCGATCGCGAACGTGGAGAAGATGAAGGCCGGCCAGCCGCTCACCGATGCGGATCGGCAGGAGTGGCTACAGGAACTGGCCGCACACGTGAACCGGTGGGCGAACGATGGCGGTGCGGTGCTTGCATGCTCAGCTTTGAAGGAGAAGTACCGCCAGATCCTGCAGGGTGAATTGAAGGATACCGTGCAATGGGTCTTTCTGGAAGGCAATGAGGAACTGCTCGAGGAAAGGTTGCGATCGCGGATCGGTCATTTCATGCCGCGAACATTGCTCCGATCGCAACTCACCGATCTGGAGAAGCCCGCCTATGGATGGCATCTGGATGTGGCGGATCCACCGGAGGTACTTGTTGAACAGATCATGGAAAAATTGAAGGTGATGGAGAATTCATCGGAATTCGGTCTGATCGGCCTTGGCGTGATGGGCAAAAGTCTTGCGCTGAATCTGGCCGGAAAAGGGATCACGGTCTCGATCTACAATCGCCATGTGGCGGGCAAGGAAGAAGACATAGCAAAAGCGATCGTGGAAGGAAATCCATCGCTGCGCGACCTGAGAGGCTTCGATGATCTGCAGGATTTTGTAAAGTCATTGGCGCGCCCGCGAAAGATCCTGCTGATGATCACGGCAGGACCTGCGGTTGATCTTCAGCTGGAAGCTTTGCTGCCTTTACTGGAGCCGGGAGACGTGGTGATCGATGGCGGCAACTCCTTTTACAAGGACTCTGCGCGAAGGACACGGTCGGTAGGGGAGAAGGGGATCCATTTCGTCGGTACCGGCATTTCCGGTGGTGAGGAAGGTGCGCTGAAAGGCCCTTCGTTGATGCCCGGCGGATCGAAGGAAGGCTACGCCTTGATCGCGCATTTCCTTGAGCTGATCGCTGCGAAGGATCGGAATGGAAAACCCTGCACAACGTACATCGGGCCGGAAGGCGCGGGGCATTTCACCAAGATGGTGCACAACAGCATCGAATACGGCGAAATGCAGGCATTGGCCGAAGCGTATCATTTGCTGCGCCACCACGTGCAACTTCTGCCGGAGCAGATCGCGCAGACCTTCGTAAGTTGGAAGCAGGATGGGCTCAATAGCTATTTATTGGAGATCACGATCGATATTCTTCGGCATAAGGAAGATGGCGAATTGCTGCTGGACAAGATCCTCGATCAGGCCGGGCAGAAGGGAACCGGCGGCTGGTCGGTTGGTGCTGCTCTGGAATACGGTGTGCCTTACAGCCCGCTCACCGAAGCGGTCACAGCCCGCCAGATCTCCGCAAGAAGATCACTTCGGTTGAAAGCCGCCGACCTGTACAGACACGGAACGGCAAGGGCCGACGATCCCGTTCGGTTCATCGCGGCACTGAAGAATGCGTACCAGTCCACGCGCATCATCAACCACGCGGTAGGTTTCGATCTGATGCGCGCGGCCTCTGAGCAGCACGGTTGGAGCCTCAACTTCAGTGAGATCGCCCGCATCTGGACCAACGGCTGCATCATCCGATCGGAGTTCATGGAGGAGTTGATCGACGTTTTCCGATCCACCGATCAGCTATTGCTCGCTCCTTCGATCGTCGATCGGTTGAAGGAATACCAGAAGGATCTGAAACATGTGGTGGCGCAAGGGCTGCAAGCGGGTTTCGCGTTGCCCGTTCTTTCCGCAGCACTGAATTACCTGTTGGGATCGATCACGGCGGATTCAGCCGCCAACCTGATCCAGGCGCAACGCGACTATTTCGGTGCGCATACGTACCAGAGGAAGGACTGGGATGATGGGAAGTATTTTCATACGGAGTGGGGGAAGCGGGGGGCGAACAACCACCTATAAACTGTCGAGGTACACGTTTGGCTTGGGACCGCTGCTAGTGATGGGGCGATCAGCGCGCGATCACAAAAGGCAGGCTTTGTACGGTTGCTTCTTGCCGTAACCTTAGTTGATAGACACCCTGTTCAAGATCACGAACATCGATAGCATCCGATCCTGTAAGATGGGTCTTCCGGATGATCCTTCCACGGGCATCCAATATTTCCGCGAATGACCGGTCCTTAGCGTTGCCCAGGCGTATAAGATCCTGCGCGGGATTTGGCCATAAAGTCGTGAGCTGTTCCTCCTGCTGGATAATACCTGTTGGCATCGAAACATCCACTCCAATAAGAAAGGTTTCGTCAGTATTCTGACCCAGTTGTCCAGTGATGTACAGCATTTCTCCATCGCTCGCGAGATCATTGATGCGATAGCCGAACCCAAAGAATTCAACTGTACTTCCATCCGGTTCAACGCGCGCAATAACATCCGGCATTGTGTCCATATAGGAATTCAATGAGATCCAAGATCTTCCGTTAATATCCACTGCTATGGAACGGACGGTATAGGACCCATCGACCACCACGCTCACATCATATACGCTCCCACCGTTGAGTGTTATCGCAGATGCATTCAATGAGCCCATGTTCACCTGGCCCCAGTACAGGTTGGCCGCGTCGATCGCGAGTTGGACAAAACCATTGGCTGGGCCGGGGAAAGGGCTGAGCGCAGTGCCATCTGATACTTGGAAGCGCCTGATCTGTCCTCCGTTGGGTGAATAAATGATATCGTTGAATAAGGCGATGGTCCCACCGGCCTGATCCGTTTGCCACATATACCAGCCATTCACATCGAATACCACCATCTCAGGCCCCGCGAGTACAACATGCGCCCCATCCACTGCGATATCCTGGAATCCGTTGGGACCAGGTTGTCCTGGCCAGTATGAAGTCACCCATTGTTCTTCGGCAGGGCTTTCACAGACAACATGGTTGATGAAGTTTCCATTAGGGTCTCGACGGAATTGCGTTGCATTAATTGATCCATTCCAGACAGCAAAGGCCATGGTACCATTCACGTTGTATGGATCGGGATTTGGGAAATTCAAACCGACCATCGACGGAGATGGATCCGTGAGGTCGGTGCCATCTGGAGCGAAGGTGTAAAGGATCTCCCCGCGATCGGAATACATCGCACCTTGGTCGTCCACTGTGCAGTGCACATAGCCCGTCACAGGATCGACGGTCACATGATTATCCCTGCCAGCGGGCGCAACGAACATTTGTGCATCGTCCTGACCGAATGGCCATATGTGCTGCCATACCGGAACAAGTTGCTGTTGTGCAAAGGAGTTCATCGGCCCTACGGCCAGCAAGGCAATGAATTGTATGGATCGCAATAGCATGGCTTAGAGATCTGGTGTACCCGTGATGATGAAAGTGGCTGGTGCCGGGCTGGCATTCATGGCTCCAGTGATGGAGATGCGCGGACTATCAAAGACCACATCGGTGAGTGTAGCGCCATAGTTCCAGGAACCTACCACAGAACCGTTCGGATCGATCACCGAGATCACTCCCTGCCCTGCAAATGTCCCCACCAACCACATGTGCCCTTGGTCATCCACGGTGATCTTGGTCACATCCGATCCCGGAATGTCATCGCTCCAAATGGGTGCTCCACTTGGATCCATCCGGCCATAATGGACCGTGCCGCCCTCGGTCGCCGCCCAATAGATCTCGCCGTTCCAGATCTTGATATCGCCGCGCAGTGTTGCGGGGCCGGAATAGGCAGGATATGTATCGATCAAGTTCCCGCTCACAGCCGAAAACAATTGCACATTGGGAAAATCGGCCACGACCAGGTCACCGTTCGCCATGCCATCGAGCGCTGCAAAGCCATGGAACTGGCTGGTGGGAAAGATGTGATCCCAGATCACCGCGCCTGCGACATCGACGCGTGTCAATCGCTGGTGCGCTATCGTAAGCGTTGAATCATAAGAGGCCGTGATCGTGGATTCCGTGCCCTGGACCAAGAGATCAGTGGACCATTGATGGAGATACGCAGGGAAAAGTGGAGCAGGTGAGTACACACCGCCCGGTGTCGTGAGACAATAAAGTATCGGCTGGTCCCCGCCAACGTACTGCCAATACATCAAGCCCCAGACCGAATCGTTCCGGAAATGAAAATCCACCGGCGCATCCAGGCTGCCGCAACCGAAATATGTGAATGGCGAATAACCATCCAATGGGATCCCCGTACCATCATATCTGCGCACAATACCATCACTCGTCGTCATTCCGTAATCATCCCAGATCATCCAAGCGGTGACATCCCCATCGTGGCAGATCCGGTTGCGTGCTCCGATCTCATTCCCCACCGGAAGAAAAGCCGACCAATCCAAGGCGATCGGCGGGTTCTGGCCTAAGACCAATTGGGTCGTACACAAGAAGAAGAATGTAACGATCTCACGCATGTCCGATACTTATGATCTTAAGACGGGTATCGAATCCATGGTTGCCTGTTACTTACCGCATAACAACGGCATGGACGCTTCAAGATCCGGATCCCATCTAAATTTCATAACTTCAGACCATGGACAGATGGCTCACCATCCTGCTTATCATCGTATTCGCGGTGCTCCTTTATTTCCTGGTCGAAGTGATGAAGGTCCAGGCCATTCACGATCATGTGCTCTGGTGGAGCCTGGCCTCGATTGTGCTGGCCAATGTTATCGGCGTACTGGTCGCGAAGTGGAAACGTCGCATTGAGCACGAGGGATAGGGCAGAATTTCGATAAATCGCGAACGCACTCTCACGGCTGCAACAACCTCACCTCCCACCCCTCCTCCACCTTCTCGAACACGCGCCGCTCATGGAACCGGTCATGCCGGAATTGCATGAACTCGATGCGGACCGGATCGATCGCGAAGCCCTTCAAGAACAATCGCAATGACACAATGTGCGTCCTACCCTCCATCCAGTGATCTGTCATGGTTTTTATCTCGTAAGCAGCGAATGTTTACTTTTAAATTGTCCGCTTAAAAAGTAGAATATGAAATACCAAGATATGGCCTTGATCGCATGTATTGCAGTGATGTGGCCGATCCACATGACAGCACAGATCATTGAAATAGCGACCATAACCGGGCGCTATGAAACCTTGAACACATTGGCTACCGCCGGACCAAAGTTGATAGAACGTGATGCCATGAATGTAGGTTTCGAATTATTCGAACCGGATCTCACGCCCTTTCTCACCGTAACATATCCAACCCTTTCCCCGGGATACAACTATCTCTCTTCCCCTTCGTACATAACCGAAGCCACTTTCGATCAGGATCCATCCACGATCGAATATGTCATGCAATTCTACTCACCAGGATACGAGGACTACGGCATCCTCGTGGCGCGCGCGGATGGCACGGTGCTTTTAGTGGATTCAACATTCAGCCTTGGAGGTGTGAACGGGCCGGACATGTTCTCAAGCCGTGGCACTATCATGAACACCCCTAAC
>JAEZDL010000082.1 GCA_023418095.1 Bacteroidota bacterium | reverse complement strand
TTCGCGCTGATCGCGGCGCAGATCGCTTCTGCCACGCACAACCGCGCCGGTGAGATCATCGTGTGCCACATCGGCGGTGCGAATTCGCTGCTTTATGAAGTAACGATCATCACGCACACGAAGATCTCTGCCCCCGCCGATAGGCCGGAACTTGTGCTTGATTGGGGGGACGGTACGATCGATACGATCGCGAGGTCGAGTATTGAGGATTTTCCCGCCCAGGTTGTACGGAGGAACACGTATGTGGCCACACACACGTATGCCGGGCCGGGAACCTTCACGCTTCAATTCGATGATCAGAACCGCAACGGCGGGGTGATAAATGTGCCGAATTCGATCGCGCAATCGTTCTGCGTGCAGACCACCATCTCCATCCTTCCTACCACGGGGAACAATTGTTCGGCGCGATTCGCCAATTCACCGATCCAGGATGCGTGCCTCAACCAGACCTGGGTGCACAATCCGGCGGCATATGATCTGGATGGTGACAGCCTCAGTTACGAACAGGCGATCTGTCTTGGCATCAATTGCGAACCGATCCCCGGTTACCAATTCCCCGGCCCTAACTACAGCATCGATCCGCAGAACGGAACGATCACCTGGAACGCGCCCAATCAGCTCGGTGAATACAACATCGCCTTCATCGTGCGCGAATGGCGCCGGAATGAATTCGGCGTGGTGGTGAACGTTGGATCGGTGATGCGCGATATGCAGATCACGGTGGTCGCATGCAGCAACCAACCGCCCGTGGTCATGGATGTGCCCGATACCTGTGTGGAAGCGGGAACCTTGTTGAACTTCACCGTGCAGGCTAGCGACCCCAATACTTCGCAGAACGTTACGCTGAACGCGCTCGGCCAGCCGTTCATCATGCCCAATTCACCCGCGACCTTCCTCAGTCCCACGGCGAACAATCCGGTGAACGGGATCTTCAATTGGAACACCAACTGCAGCCATGTACGCCTCCAGCCGTACCAGGTGGTCTTCAGTGCGCTCGACAACGGTGAACCGGTGGCGTTGCAGAATTACAGCACCATGAACATCACGGTGGTGGCGCCAGCGCCAGAGAACCCGCAGGCGACCGCCGTTGGCAGCCAGATCGAGCTTTCGTGGGAGCAGAGCGTTTGCAACAATGCGATCGGTTACCACATCTACCGGCGAAGCGGACTTTACGGTTTCGATCCCGATCATTGCGAGACCGGCGTGCCGGGCTACACCGGTTACACGTTCCTGGATGAAGTGGATGGTGTTGGAAATACCACGTACATCGATGGGAACGATCTGGTGTTCGGGAATGAATACTGTTACATGGTGATCGCGGTTTTCGCCGACGGCGCGGAGAGCTATGCTTCGATCGAGTTCTGTGCGATGCTCGATCGGCAGGTTCCGGTGATCACAAATGTTACTGTAGATGAGACCGATCCGAGTGAAGGGATAGTCACCGTTCGCTGGAGCAATGCTTATGATCTGGATACGATACTTCGCCCCGGTCCGTACAAATTCCTGCTTTACCGCGGCACAGGCTTCAACAATGCCGATCAGTTGATCTGGGAAAGTTCAACGCATCCATTCATCGCGCATCCCGATACAGAGTTCGTTGATACGTTCCTGAACACTGAACAGCAAGCGTTTGTGTATCGGGTCGAACTGCTTGGTACGACGATCGAAGGGGAAGTGGATACGATCGGGTCGAGCAACGTGGCCTCATCGGTCTTCATCTCCGCCGATCCGAACGATGAACAACTTACGATCAGCTGGGAGCACAACACTCCCTGGATCAATTACGAATACGAGATCTATCGCGAAACGGCGCCCGATGTCTGGACACTTGTCGGCACGAGCACTACGGAAAGTTTCGTGGATACCGGTCTCGTGAACGGCCAGGAATATTGTTATTACGTGATCAGCTACGGCGAGTACAGCGATACCACGATCGTTTCACCGCTGATCAATTTCAGCCAGGAGGTCTGTGGAATTCCGGTTGATCTTACGCCGCCTTGCGTGCCCACTATTTCGATCGATAACGATTGCGAAGAACCGCTGAATACGCTCACATGGACGAATCCGAACAACGCGTGTGACGATACTGATGATACGTTCAGCTACAACATCTATTTCACGCCGGAATTGAACGGTGAAATGGAATTGATCGCCTCGATCGATGTGATCTCCGACACGATCTTCACGCATACCGATGGGGCTTCCGTGGCCGGTTGTTATTCAGTAACGGCGATTGATTCGGTGGGCAACGAAAGCGCGTTCAGCGAGCCAGTGTGCGGCGATAATTGTCCGGAATATGAATTGCCGAACATCTTCACACCGAACGGCGATCGCTCCAACGACCTGTTCGGCCCGTTCCCGTACCGTGGTGTGAAGGAGATCGACATCGAGATCTTCAACCGCTGGGGACAGGTCATTTTCAAGACCACCGATCCGGATATCGATTGGGGCGGCACGTTGCTGGAAACGGCCGATCGCGTGCCCGATGGCGTGTATTATTACGTATGCACCGTGATCTTCCACCGCCTGGAAGGACCTGAGCCGGTCGTGTTGCAAGGTTATGTTCACATCGCTGGGAGCGGCGTTCCTGCGCAGTTGGATTGATGTTCACCGGGATCGTAGAGGAAGTAGGGGAAGTGATCGCGATCGAAGATCATGGCACCAACCGTGATCTGCTGATCAAGGCTTCGTTCACGCCGGAATTGAAGGTAGATCAAAGCATTGCGCACAATGGCGTATGCCTCACCGTGGTCGCGATCGAAGGCGGATCATATCGCGTTACCGCAGTGAAGGAAACCCTGGATCGCACCCAGCTCGGCGATCTGAAGCCCGGCGATCCGATCAACCTGGAGCGTTGCCTGAAGATCGGCGATCGGCTGGATGGCCACATGGTGCAAGGCCATGTGGATACAGTTACCGATCTGATCGGGATCAAGGATGAAAAGGGCAGCTGGCGCTTCACGTTCCGCATGCCGGAAGAGAAGGGGATGCTCGTTCAAAAAGGAAGCATCTGCATCAACGGCGTAAGCCTCACCATCGCGGATCTGGATGAGGATCGGTTCTCCGTCGCGATCATTCCCTACACATTCGATCACACCACGTTCGGCACCCTGCGCATCGGCGCACGCGTGAACCTGGAATTCGATGTGCTGGGGAAATACGTGGCGCGCATGCTGGCGTTGCGGGAGTAGGTTGTCATTCCGGGCTCCGACCCGGAAACGCATAAATGCTGGATCAAAGCGCAACCCGATCAGTTCACCACAAGCTTCTGCGTACTCACAGATCCGCCAGATTTAAAAGAAACGAAATAGATCCCCGGCGCCAGTTCTGCAGCATTCCATTCAACCCGATCAGTGCCTTCGCGGATCGGAAGCGCTGTTACTTTCCTTCCATGGATATCGCGGATCGTGATCGAATTTGATCTGCCCATCGCTGGATCGAAGGTGAAGGTTACCGAGCCGTTGGTAGGATTCGGTTGGATCGAAAAACTGCGTGCGTTCTCTTCCTCTTGTAGCGCAACGTTGAGTTCCTCCACCAACAGGCGGCTCACGAAACGTTGCAGCGTGTCATTGATCGTGCCGTCGTTGTAGCCGGTGTAGGTGCCCCAGATATAGTAGGCTGAACTATCTGGTGCCGGCACTATTCCATGTATGGATGCATTTGTGCTGGTCTGGTAAGAGAAAGTTCCGGGCAAACTATTTTCCAAAAGCGGAGTTAACTGCCCAGTGTTATCAAGTACGCAGATGCCACCCCTTGTTTGGCCATTCACATGGCGCATTACACCCATGGCGAAGATGCTTCCATCGTACCAGGGAACTATGTTCGTCACCTTGGGATAAGCTGTGATGCCGTCACTGGTGGATAAGCTATTATGGTTGTTGAAGGAAGGATCCAACGAACCATCCGGCATCAGCCTTACGATGTAGAGCGTATCATTTGGTACCTCCGCGCGTTTGAAGCGGCCACCTACATAGACCCGCCCATCGGGCAGGGGGTGGTAGGCATAGATGTTCCCCCAATTGATCCCAGATTGGAAGGTGGTATCCAACGCACCATCCGCATGGATGCGGAATACCCGATCCACCGGCTGCCCCTCATACATGGTGCAACTGCAGCTGCACAGGAATTTCCCATCGGGCAGTGCAGTGAAATCCCACATGAACCCGTTGCTCTGGCGGTGGATCCGGGTGGTGTCCAGGTACCCTTCATTGCTGAACCAGATCAGATCGTACTGGCCCACGAAGCCACGTGTACTATCGCTAAGGTTGTGCTGGCCGCTGATCAGTACCCGGCCATCGGGGAAGACATGGTAATCGCCGCCTTGGCTGGATTGGAAATATGGACCAAGATTAAGCTCAATAAATGTCGGATCGACATAACCAGTTGCGAGAACCCGTCTTATCGTTTGACCAACGGATACATAATATTTTCCTTCCCAAGGGGTGATCTTTCCTCCACCGTAGCCGAATGGAAATGAAAGAACTTGATTGCCAGCAAGATCGACTTTAGTAAGAAGCCTATTACTCATATCACCAGGAAATCGCATGGTGCCGGAAAGTAGCAGGCCATCTGGCTGAAGCGCAATGGAAATCACATTCTGCTGGAGAATTTGTGTTCGAAATGTGGTATCCAGCATGAACTGCCATTGGGGAAAAGCAACTATGGCCGCCAAAGCGGCGGCCATTGTTAGGATCATCCTATGAAAACAAGTGATCAAATTATCGCAGCGATCATTTTTCGATCAAGGAAATATAAGTAGTTCCGATCGAAGAAGTTCAACTCACTGCTTCACGAACTGCGATCGGAAGACCATCTCCTCACTCCTCAATTCGATCACATATGATCCAGCGGCCAATGCTCCGATCGGGATCGCCAGCGTTCCCTGGGCATTCAACGCTTCTTCCTTCACCAACCGCCCGCTTCCATCGAAGATCGCGATCGTGCCATTCCATTCCGATCCGATCGCAAAGTTCAAGACCTCCTGCGCAGGATTCGGGAACACGAATGGCCGATCGGAGATCGATCTGGATTCAGGTACTTGCACGATCACATTCTGTCCGCTGATCAGCCATAGGTCGGGATCGAAGGTCGCGGTGGTCGCCTCGAACGGCAGAGCGAACGTGAATTCCTCGCCGCTGAACGTATGATCGAACACCACGATCGTATCGTTCACGCCATCATTGAAACCGATTGGAACAGGAAGCTGGAAGAATTCCACCGATGGATGCGATGGCTCCTGATCGATCGAGACTGTAACCATGCCATTATCATCCTGCATCCAATGCACCTCATACATCGGGTGGCCTTCGCCGTAATACCAGTCCGCGAAGAACCAGTCCAGGTCCATTCCGCCGGCATTCTCAAGATGTTCCTGTAGATCGGAAGTGCGCGCGCTTGAGTAGGCGAGATCGGGGTCATCGAGGTAATCGCGGCAGCCTTGGAAGAACGCATCATCACCCATGATCCAACGCAGCATGTGCAGAATGAACGCGCCTTTGCGGTACGTGAGCCGCGCGCTGAACAGCCGGCCGATGTCGGTGGTATCGGTGCAACGCACACTGCCATCGGGCAGGCTCACGATGTCATTGATCTGCGCCTCCTTCCAGATGTGCCAGTATTGCGGACCAAGAAAATCGTAGCACAATCCGGAGAGATACGATGCGAATCCTTCGTTCAGCCAGATGTCCTCCCAACTGCCGCAGGTCACCTTGTCGCCGAACCATTGGTGCGCGAGTTCGTGCGCTGCGAGTTCATAACTGAAGCCGCCCATGAACGAAATGGTCTGGTGTTCCATGCCGCCGCCCCAGCCGAATTGCGCGTGCCCATACTTCTCGTTCGCGAAAGGATAGAGGCCGAAGAGTTCGCTGAAGAGCGGCATCTGCTGCTGGATGTCCGCAGCATTGATCTGCATTTCCTCTGCGTTCTCCGGGTACGCCCACGTTTCCATCGGGATGGTGATATCGCCGGGCAGTTCGATCGATGTATGGTACACTTCGTAGTTGGTTACAGCGAAGGCGATCAGATAGAACGCGATCGGATACCGGTGCCGCCAATGGAAGCGGATCGTTCCATCCCCCGATCCAAGTTCTTCCATCAGCAGCCCGTTGCTCACCGCACGATATGCTTCCGGCGTTGTGATGAAAAGATCGATCGAATCGGCCTTGTCCTGAAGATCCTGTTTGCACGGCCACCAATCCTTCGCGCCATACGGTTCGGAGAGTGTCCAGATCACGGGAACGCTTTCGTGTTCGGTTTGCACGAACGATCCGAATCCTGTTCCCGGCGGCACGCCGCTGTACGTGATCGCAACGGAATCGATCGCGTTGGCGGCCAGGTCCACTGCGATGATCAACGAATCACTTTGTTGAGTGAAACCGATCGCTTCACCTTGAAAGAGAACTGAGGAAACGGTGAGCGTATCGCTCAGGTCGAAGATCAATTGATCGAGATCATCAAGAGCCGTGAAGTGGTGCGTTACCGATCCTTCGATCCAACGCACCGCCGGATCGGCCTGCAGATCGAAGCGTTGGTAATGGATGTCGAACGAACGATCCGGCGCTGCGCTTTTCGCAAGGCCTATCGTATGTGCGCGCGCTTCACGCGCGGCGATCGATCCCAATTCGGTTTTCTCCCAGCAGACCTGGGCGAAGATCTTCGAGGTGAAGAACAGAAGGAAGAACAAAAGGGTCGCGCGCATCACACGAAGTAACGCACGCTCCGATCGAAGTGTTCGCCGTTCCTAAAAAACCTTTTCGGCCACGGTGCGCACCGCTTCACTTTTCCCCATGGTATAGAAGTGAAGGCATGGCGCCTTCTTCGCGATCAGTTCTTTGCACTGCGCGATCGTCCAGTCGATCCCGATCTTCTTCACCTGTTCGTCGGTCCTGCAGGCGACGAGCTTGTTCGCGAGTTCGTCCGGCAGATCCACGCGGAAGGTCTTCGGCAGGAATGCGATCTGGCGCAGCGTGGTGATCGGTTTCAAGCCGGGAATGATCGGCACATTGATCCCCTGCTCGCGGCATCGATCCACGAACGAGAAATAGCGTTGGTTGTCGAAGAACATCTGTGTCACCAGGTATTCCGCGCCGGCATCCACTTTCTCTTTTAAGTAGGCGATATCCACGGAAAGGTTGAGCGCTTCGGGGTGCTTCTCCGGATAGCATGCGGCGCCGATGCACAGATCGGTGGGCGCGGCTTCCTGCTCTTCGTCGTGCAGGTACTTTCCATGGTTCAAGCCACGGATCTGCTGGATCAGGTCAACGGCGTGCGCATGTCCATCGCGCTCGGGAATGAAGTGCGGCTCGTTCTTGATCGCATCGCCTCGCAACGCAAGCACATTGTCGATCCCCAGGAAATTCAGTTCGATCAACGCATCCTCGGTCTCTTCACGGCTGAAGCCACCGCAGATCAGGTGCGGAACGGTATCGATGTCGTACTTGGTCTTGATCGTCGCGCAGATCCCGATAGTACCCGGCCGTTTGCGCAATCGCACTTTCTGCAGCAAGCCGTGGCCGCGCTCCTTGTAGATCACTTCTTCGCGGTGGTAGGTCACGTTGATGAAGCTCGGCTTGAAGTCGAGCAAGGGATCGATCCCTTCGTAGATCGAGCGGATGTCGCGGCCCTTCAGCGGCGGCAGGATCTCGAAAGAGAACAGCGTACGATCCGCGTTGCGGAGATGATCGATGACCTTCATGGAGCGGTTGCGGCGCGAATGTAAAAAGGCCCCCGCGAGCGGAGGCCTTTCAATGTGGGGTGCGATCAGCGTAGTATCGTAACGTGGCCGTGATAATCGTTGCCGTTGTTCAGGCGCAACGTGTAATAGTATGTGCCTTCGGGAATATCCGTGGCGCGCCACGTATTGCGGTAGTTCGTTTCTTCAAAGACCTTCATTCCCCACCGGTTGAAGATCGCCAGTTCATTGCCGTAGAATTGTACGTTCTCGATCACGAAAAGGTCGTTCTGTCCGTCGTTGTTCGGTGTGAACACGTTGGGGATGATGATGTCCTCGGGCGTGATCACATAGGACACCATCATGGTATCCTGGCAGCCATCGCTGGCGGTCACCACCAGCATCACATTGTAATTGCCCGGCATGGTGAACATATAGCTCGGGTTCTGATCGGTGCTTTCCTGGCCCACCACCCCAAAGCTCCAATACCAGTCGGTGATCGCGGCGCCATTGCCGGTGGATCCATCGGTGAACTGTACTTCGGTGCCCTGCCCCTGCGGCGAGTTCGGATCGGTGGTGAAGAACGCGTTCGGGTCGCTGCCGGTGATCACTTGGAAGGGTGCTGAAGTACCGGAACAACCGTTCTCTGTTACGGTGACCGTATAACTTCCTGTGCCAACAGAAATGCTGCTTTCCGTCGATCCATTGGACCAGACGTACGAGTCATATGGCTGTTCGGTGCTAAGCAGATCGGGATCTCCTCCACAAGCCGCGCCGATCCCCACGATCACTGGTACGGGATCGGGTCGCGTGTAGACCGTGAACGGATCTGAAGTGAGCGGACAGAAACCCGTGCCAACTGTTACCGTGTACGTTCCCGGCCCCACGTTGATGAACTGCCCGGTATAACCGTTGCTCCACACATAGTTCGAATAGCCGCCGGGCGCACCGAGGTATGCGATGCCGCCGGTGCAGATGCTATCGGTCCCGGTGATCACGATGGGGCCACCGGGATTCGGGAGCACGGTGATGGTGATCGTGGTGTCGTAGCTGCAACCGAAGTTGTCCATCACCGTGAAGGTGAATTCATGTTCGCCGGGGGTATTCGCTACGAGCGTGCCCACAGCCGGGCCGGCATCCACGATATCAGGTCCGGACCAATAGGCTGAATCAGCATCCTCCAGGCCAAGATCCGGAGTGAAGGTGGTGAGCGAGGGAAAGAGCGCGGGATCGAAATTCAGTTCCCAATCGCAGAGGAAGCCGTTATCAGCGCCCCACATATCAGTGATCGTGAAAGTCCACTCACCATTCAAAGGACATCCGATCAATTGAGTGCATGATCCAACCGGGCTGTAAGTATCGGGGATCAAGGCCGATCCCTGGCTGGTAGGCATGTTGTTGTTGCCCGATTCATCTGCCCAGGTTCCGAGTGTGGCAGTGGAGCTCCAGCAATAATTCCAGCACTGTCCGATCGCCACGTTGGAACCGAAATCCATATCATTCGCATCGCCCAGGAAAGTGCCACCGCCGCCTTGCTGATGCAGTGTCTGGGTCTGGCCGTTCGGGCACGTGATGTTGATGACAAGATCACCCATGAACGAGTGCTCCATGTTAGCGCAGATCGAAAGGATATCATCACATGACTCCAACACTTGACCTGGATCGAAGGAATCGAAAACGATGGATGTGATGAAAGGGACCCCCAAGGAATCAGGAAGCGCGATCGGGGAGCCGATATTACTTGATGGTACAGCCGACCAGTTGACCGGGATCGTCCCAGTGCCATCCAGCAATAAGCTGTCGCCCTGGCAGATCGTCTGGCTTTGGGTAAGTCCATTGAAAAGCGGCGTGGTGCTGACCAGGATCTGCAGGTCCACGAGGTTGGTGTTCGCACACTCATTGTCATCGATCACGTCCACCTGCACCACGTATTCACCCGGTTCGGTATAGGAATGGGTTACGGTCGGACCGGACGTGCTATCCACCGATCCATCATCGAAATGCCAGATATATTGTTCAATGTTGAAGCCGCTCACCGCATACGAAGCGGAAGCATCAAATGAAAAGAGCTGATCCTGGCAACCAAGAACTGGAATAGTCTCGCCCACCACGGACGCCACGGCTGTTGGCGGTTCGCAGGGTTGATAGCAAGTGACCGCTGCGCCAAATACACCGGTGCCGATATTATTGCTGGTAAAGATCAGGGTGAGACAGCCTTCGGTATTCGCAAAGCTTGCGCCCACGATGCCAGGCGAATTCGAACCATTCCATGTTCCGATCAATGGGGCCGAAGAGGACGATCCGTCGTAAATACTCAGTTGGTCCAATGGGGGATTCCCTTCGGTGGAGAGGTTGAAAGTGATCCACTGCAACGAGATCGCACCATCAGGTGAATCCGGGCAGATCGTAAGCGTGTAATTCTCGTTGTTGCCATAGCCGCTCGCACCTTCGCCTCCACTATCCAGCAACGCTCCGGTGCAGGCGGTGGCGGTGCCTTGCGTGATCGAGATCACTTCCTGCGCCTTTGCGATCACAAGTAGTAGCAGGCCCAGGGTGAAGAGTAGAATTCTTTTCATCTTTTGTGAAGCAATTGTTCGATCGGACTACGCACGGACCGGCAAAAGTAGCTGCCGATCGATCAGTACCGATCATTGTTGAGCCACACGGCCTTACCCTTCGTCACGATGCGGCCATCGGCGGTGGTGGCTTCGATCGCCACCAGGTAGTAGCCTTTCTCGCAATGCGCACCGTCCCATTCCGAATTGGTATCGGTACTGAAGACGAGCCTGTTGTCAGCCAGCGAATAGATCCGGATCATCATCGTTTCGAAACCATCCAGATCAACGCGGTAGGTGTCGTTGATCCCATCGCCGTTCGGGGTGAAGGTGTTCGGCAGGAAGATGTCCGGCAGTTCGGTGGTGGCGGTAGTTTGCACGTTCCGATCGGCAGGTTCGGTGCTTTCGGTCCTTACAGGTGGTGGGCCAACTGGATCGGGAATTCGGGAGGCCTGAGCTTCCAGGTGTACTTCCTCGGCCAGTTTGGTGATCACGCTTTCCACCACTGCAGCACCTTCCTCGGGCAACTTGTCGGCCGGTGTTGCAGAAGTGGCCGGAGTAGTGACGCGCGGTTCGATCGTGCGCGTTGAAGTAGTTCTGTTGCCATTCGCGCTCTGAGCGGTGCGATCCACCTCAGCCTTGGGCCGATCGGATGTCTCTTTTGCGATCGAGGTGGAAGAGGTCGATGCAGCGGTCTTTTCAGGAACGATCTCTGTCTGTTCCGGAACCTGTTCATCCTGTATTTCTTCGATCGTGACCAGCTCTTTCGTGATGGTCTTCTTCTCTATGCGAACTGGAACTGCCTCTTGTGCCGAAGCGATCGATGGGTCCTTTTCAGTTGAATCGTAAAGGAACGCACCAACTGAAATGATCACCACGGCGCTCGCCGCGGCGAACCAACCGGCCAGGCTTCCGCCGGATGCCGCGGTACCTGCCGCTGCACCATGACCGATCTGCGAACTGATCGCACTCCACGCACTTGGATCGACGGCAACTTCATGCCCGTTGAACCGCTCGCGGAAAAGCTCTTCGATCGGATCGGCAGCGGGTACGGCGATCTGGGTTTGGATCGCCTCCCACACACCCGGATCCACATCGGCCTCGTGCCCGCGGAAACGCTCCTGGAGGATATTTCTCAGATCAGGCTTCATGTACATGTCCAAAATTGGCCGCTGTCTCTTTTGGCAGCAGCTTGCGCAGGTAGGCCCGCGCCTTCATGAATTGCGACTTCGAGGTGTTCTCCGAAACGCCGAGCATATCAGCGATCTCCTTATGCGCGTAGCCTTCGATCACGAACAGGTTGAAGACCGTGCGATACCCCGTCGGGAGCGACTGGATCAGGTCCATCAGCTCATCGGTGCTCATGCCGGTAAGCACGGTCTCATCGCCTTGATGAAGATGTTCGGCTTCGGTGAGATCGAGGCTGTGATCGAACATCTTGTTGCGCCGGATGTGATCGAGCGCGGTGTTCACCATGGTACGCGCGATCCAGCCACCCAACGGTCCTTCGCCACGGTAGTGATCGATCTTCTGGAAGACCTTCACAAAACCGTCCTGGAGCATGTCCTGGGCCTGATCCCTGTTGTGTGCGTATCGCATGCAAATGCTCATCATCTTGCGTGAGAACTGCTGATACAGCGCTTTCTGGGCGACGGGATCGCCTTTCAAACAGCCTACCACCAGTTGTTCGTCCGTCATGACCAGCCGGAGTGATGATGCGATCGGCGCAGGAAAGGTTGCCTGGCCTCGGAAATTGGCCGCCGATCGCCTCGCCAAGGTACGGCGATCGGGCTTTCCGACTACCTTTGCGGGCCATTTTTTCCGGCCGTTCCCGCACATGGATCACATCCGCAACTTCTGCATCATCGCACATATCGATCATGGCAAAAGCACCCTCGCCGATCGGTTGCTGCACATGACCGGTACGATCGCCGATCGTGATATGCAGGCGCAGAACCTGGATGATATGGATTTGGAGCGTGAGCGTGGGATCACCATCAAGAGCAAGGCGATCCAGATGGACTATTCCCTCAACGGGAAGAAGTATGTGTTGAATTTGATCGACACGCCCGGCCACGTCGATTTCAGTTATGAAGTGAGCCGGTCGATCGCTGCCTGTGAAGGAGCGTTGTTGATCGTAGATGCCACGCAAGGCATTCAGGCCCAGACCATCAGCAACCTTTATCTCGCCCTCGAGCACGATCTGGAGATCATTCCGATCCTGAACAAGATGGATCTGCCCAGCGCGAATCCCGAAGAGGTGAAGGACCAGATCGTGGACATGCTCGGTTGCCACAGGGAGGAGATCTTGAGCGCCAGTGGGAAGACCGGTCTTGGTGTGGATAAAGTGCTGGAAGCCGTGGTAGAGCGGATCCCGCCGCCAAAAGGCGATCCGGCAGCACCACTTCAAGCCTTGATCTTCGATAGTGTTTTCAATTCATTCCGCGGGATCATCGCGTATTTCAGGGTGATGAACGGAACGATCCGCAAAGGTGACCGGGTGAAATTCTTCAACACCGGTGTGGAATACCAGGCCGACGAGGTCGGTATCCTGAAGATGCAGATCAGTCCGCGGCCCGAAGTGAAGGCTGGCGATGTGGGCTACATCATAAGCGGCATCAAGACGGCGAGCGAAGTGAAGGTGGGCGATACCATCACCCACAAGGACCGGCCGTGTGAGGAAGCGATCAAGGGTTTCGAGGACGTGAAGCCGATGGTATGGGCAGGGATCTTTCCCGTGGATACCGATGAATACGAAGAGCTTCGTGATGCCATGGAAAAGCTGAAGCTCAACGACGCGAGCCTCACCTGGACGCCGGAAAGCAGTGCCGCGCTCGGTTTCGGTTTCCGCTGTGGATTCCTGGGCCTGCTCCACATGGAGATCGTGCAGGAGCGGTTGGAACGCGAATTCGGGATGACGGTGATCACCACGGTCCCCAACGTGGGTTACATCGTAACGAAGACCAATGGCGATGTGCTTGAAGTGCACAATCCGAGCGAATTGCCCGAGGTGATGCACATCGAGAAGATCGAAGAACCGTACATCAAGGCGCAGGTGATCACAAAGGCCGAATACACCGGGTCCATCATGACACTTTGCATCGAGAAGCGCGGCGTGCTCACCGGCCAGACCTACCTCACCACCGATCGCGTGGAATTGA
>JAEZDL010000074.1 GCA_023418095.1 Bacteroidota bacterium | reverse complement strand
GCCCCAAAGAGCTCATAGTCATGTCCAAGTTCAAGGATAAAGGTTCAGGAGGAACACCGGCGATCAGCACGGCCTCGTTGCCGGACATCATCTTCATGCTCCTGTTCTTCTTCATGGTCACCACCTTGATGCGCGAAGTGGATCCACTGGTGAAGATCTCTCTTCCGGAGGCGACCGAGACCACGAAGTTGGAGGACAAGGCATTGGTGGATTACATCTACATCGGCCCGCCAACAGTTGCTGCGCTGGGCACAGAACCGCTCATGCAGCTGAACGATCAGTTCGCCAAGTTGGAGGACATCGATCCGTGGGTGGTGCTCAACAACGAGCGCCGCCAGGAAGTGGAACGCCCCAAGATCACACGTTCATTGAAGGTGGACAAGAAGACCTCGATGAAGATCGTGACCGATGTGAAGCAGGAATTGCGCAAAAGCAACGCATTGAAGATCAATTACAGCACTGCGCAGGGGCGCGATTGATCGAACAGTTCGTAGCAAGTGGAAGCCGCCTGTGAAGGCGGCTTTTTCGTTTACTTTTTTCGGAGGGTCCGCTTGGAAAGTTTCCTCATGCCGTGATGGATCGTAAGTACAACGATCTCATCGGCTGAGTATAGCCAATAGATGATCCTATATCGTCCAAAATGGATCTCCCGGATAGCTGAATCATCTGCTTCTGGAACAGGATGCCCAGCTTTTGGATGTTCTTCGAGCAGGAGAGTGGCACTCAAAGTATTCAGATGAAAGGCCTTGGCCGTGAAACTGAATCATGAGCGATGTGATCCACGATCGAATCCAGATCGCGCTTGGCTTGATCACTCCACGTTATCCTTGCCATCTGCGCTGGAACTGCTCTCGCATTTCAGCGATCGAATAAGTTCGACCTTCCAAGGTATCTGCCTTTCCACTTTCGATCTTGCTCAATAGCAAGATCCTTTCGATCAGTTCCTCTGCCTCGAAATCCTCGGGCATATCCTTCAAGGTCTTCAGGATATCCTTTTTCGAAAGTCTGGTGGATCGGAGCTTCATGATATTCAAAGATAGCTAGCCGTGAAAGTGTTGAAGGGACGGCGATCAATTGAACATACTGCAATACCGTACCTTTGCAGGCTTTTTCAATGGTACGGATCGGACCGATAGAATTGCCGGAATTCCCGCTGCTGCTCGCGCCTATGGAGGATGTGAGCGATCCGCCGTTCCGCGCGCTGTGCAAGAAGCACGGCGCCGATCTGATGTTCACCGAGTTCATCAGCAGCGATGGGTTGATCCGCAAGGCGGCGAAAGGGATAAAGAAGCTCGACATCTTCGAGTATGAACGCCCGATCGGGATCCAGCTTTTCGGCGGTGCCGAAGAGGCGATGGAAGAAGCAGCTCGGATCGCGTAAGCTGCCGGTCCGGAACTGATCGATATCAATTACGGATGCCCGGTGCACAAAGTGGTAAGCAAAGGCGCCGGCGCCTGCCTGCTGCAGGATGTGGACAAGATGGTGCGGTTGACCGCAGCGGTGGTGAAGGCTGTGAAGCTGCCTGTAACAGTAAAGACGCGTCTCGGTTGGAATGAAGCGACGAAGAACATCGAGGAAGTGGCCGAACGCTTGCAGGATGTGGGGATCGCTGCGCTGAGCATCCATGGCCGCACACGCGCCCAACTCTACAAAGGCCCGGCGGATTGGACCTTGATCGGCGAAGTGAAGGGAAACCCGCGGATCGCGATCCCGATCTTCGGGAACGGCGACATCGATTCGCCGGAAAAAGCGGTGGAATACCGCGATCGCTATGGCGTGGATGGCGTGATGATCGGCCGTGCATCGATCGGTCATCCGTGGATCTTCAAGGAGATCAAGCACTTCATCCGGACAGGAGACCGGCTCGCGCCGCCTTCGATAAACGATCGCGTGGAGGCCGCGCGCGAACATTTGCAGAATTCCCTTGCCTGGAAAGGTGAATGGGAGGGCGTGGTGGAAATGCGCCGGCATTACGGCAATTACCTGAAAGGCCTGCCGAATGTGAAAGAAATACGGCTGCGTTTGTGTACGGAACGCGATCCGAAGATCCTGGAAGAGATCTTGGACGAGGTGCTGCATACCTATACCTTGGCCGCCGTAGCCTGAAGAAAGCGCCTGCTCAATTCGCGCAAAGGGACCCAGGAGGCGAGCATTCCGATCGTAAGAAAGGTAATGAACCCTAACCGGTCATTTAGCACTTACAAAAACCACTAATCCCGGAAAAAAACTGCTTACCATTTGCTTTGCTAAATTTATCCTGATTGATGATAACAAAAGTTCCAGTGCATTCATAAACTGAAGGATGTAATCCGTCATCGCCTAATTCGTGAAGATTTTCCACATTCTCGGAAACATTTAATTTTCTTTCTAAATATACCCAGTAGGACTCGTTTTCGTAAATGCTTGCCTTATCGTGCTCTCTAACGAACTTAAGATGTTCGAGTATGCCATTAATTGTAACATATAGATCGTCATCACCTGAATGCATTATGATTTCCGAAGAGGAGTCAAGCGAAAACGTACATGGACAAGGTTCGGATAAAGGAAGATCGCTATTCGAGGTAAAGGTAAAAGGAGAATTCACAAATGGCAAATAGTATTCATCTCTTGATTTCCGAATAAGTGAGCCCGTTGAACTGAGTCCTATTGTTTCTCCCCTACGGCCTTTCCTTATCTCGCCCTTTATTTTTTCATATCTACTCTCTGGTGGACCATTCTCGTCTACATAAACAATGATATCTCTAAATTGCGAGCCTCCATTTTCAATTATATTATCCGATAATAACCAGCTGTAATTAATTTTTTTTTGGGTAATAAGATCTATCTCCGTTAGTTCGTGAAAATCAGAAAAAAACATTTTAATTCCTTTTCTATTTGACATGCCGTCTATTACGAATAAGTTTTTAGTAAGATAGTTCATGCATGAATCAGAGTTTTGAATTTCAATATTTAAAAATTCATCTGGGCTGGTTTGAAAAAGAGCTTCATAATTAAGCGAATCTGTAGGACTTTGCTGCGAACATGAATACAATGCCATTGTGGCAAATACGCATGCAGCGTATGCATATAGAATTCTCTTTAAGCTCATGACAAGGTATTAATGGAACTTAGGCAATAGTACGAAATTCCTGTGAATCAGAGCATGATTAGGATTCTTCGTGCGTATGGAAAATGCCTGCCGAACGTGAAGGAGATCCGCCTGCGGCTTTGCACGGAGCGCGATCCAAATATCCTGGAGGAGATCCTCGACGAAGTGCTGCACACCTACACCTTAGCTGCCGTGGCGTGAAGGAAACGCCTGCTCAATTCACGTAACGGGATCCACGAAGCGAGCACGCCGATCGCGAACACCGTAGCGAAGATCAAGAGCAGATCCGTGCCGATGACCTTTACGGGATAGGCTTCCACGACCGATCCCTCCAACTGCACGAAGCCGAAGGTTTCCTGTAGGATGCAGACCAGCAAGCCAAGTAGAACTCCCGCCACCGTACCCACCGCTACGATCAAAAGACCTTCATGGAAGAACACGTTGCGGATCGTTCGCGGCGTGGCGCCCATGCTCATCAAAGTGCGCATGTCCTGTTTCTTCTCGATCATCATCATGGTGAGCGAAGCGATGATGTTGAACGCGCCGATCAGGCCGATGAAGGAGAGCACCACGAACGTGAAGAATTTCTCCGAGGCGTTCGTCTGGTACATAAGCGCGTTCTTCTGGAACCGGGTGCGAACCAGGAAGCCATCGCCCACGATCGCACGGATCCTGTCGGCAGCTTTGTCCAGATCGGTGCGTTCACGCAGTTGGATCTCCAGCGCGCTCACCAACGTGTCGTACTTCAACAGATCGGCGGCAAGTTCGATCGGGACCACGGCATATTTCGCATCGAACTCCAGATTCATGGAATACGCGCCACTTACGGCGATCGCTGTATGATCAAAGGCCTGCTGCTGGTAGCGGCTCAACTTCCTGCCACGGATCGGCGCGCTGATCTCCAGCGGTGTGAAGACGCCATCGTCGAGCGGAACATCGAGATCGACCTTCAAGGCGATGCCGAGGATCGCTGCGGGGCCGGTGCTGGTATGAAGTTTCGCTTCACCACTGAAGAGATGATCGTTCATGCGGCTCATCGCCAGGTATTGTGGTTCGATCCCTTTCAGCGTAGCCACGGCCTGCTGATCACCGCTGCGCAGCAGCACATTCTCCTCGATCACCCAACTCGATGTGTCGACGAATGGGAGATCGTGGATCTGCTGCTGATCGATCTCGTTGCGTGCGAAAGTTTTCCCTTCGATCGGTGTAATGGTGATGTCCTGATCGAACGGGCTGTAGATGGAATCCACCAGATCGGCGATGCCGTTGAGCGTGCTGAGCACCACCACCATCGCTGCCGTGACCACTGCGATAACCACGATGCTGATGAGCGTGATGATGTTGATCGCGTTCTGCGATCGTTTGGCGAGCAGGTACCGTCGAGCGAAGAGGAAGGGGAGGTTCATCGCCGATCGGTGGGACGTGATGCCCGCGTGAGGGATAGAAGCGGAAAGCCCGGACCTCTCCCCCTTACCCCTCTCCGAAGGAGAGGGGAGCGAAGCGGAACAGAGTTAATGGGAGGACTTGCAGCGGAAAGCCCGGCCCGGCCGCTTTTGGGCCGGGACACGCCCAAAGAACTTCCGCGAGCATCGATCACTTCCATGCCTTCACGATCAGCCCGGTTCCCGTGCGGTGCTTCATGTTCACATCGAAGATATTCAGCACGAAGGCGATCGGATAGGCGATGAGGTAATAGAACGGCAGGATGATGAAGAAGAGTTTCGATGCGTTGAGCATGAGCAGCGGCCATTTCATGCTGAGTTTCCAGCTGATCTTGCCAGGTGCTCCGTAGCTGTAGCGCGCGTCCACTCTCGTGAATCCGTTGCGCAGGCATTTCGCGCGGATGTCGTCGATGTTGTAGCCATCGCGCACGTGCTCTTCGATGAACGATCCTTCGCCTTCTTCGTGCACATCGCTGCCGCCCTGATCGCTGGGTGTGCTGATGATGATCATGCCGCCAGGTTTGAGGCTGGTGCTGTAGCAACGCAGCGCGGCTTCATCTTCGAGGATGTGTTCCATGACATCGACGCAGACGACGAGATCGAACGTTGCGGGCTGCTGGAATCTGGTGACATCGCCGACGAGGAATTTCACCTGTGGCCGGCCGATCTTTTGGAAGAACGCGTTGCAATCGCGCACCTGTTCATCCTTCACATCGATCGCGGTGATCTGCCATTTGGTGGAAAGGCCGCTGAGCCAGTAGCTGTACTGACCGAAGCCTGCACCGGCGTCGTAGATCGCGATCGGCCGGTCGCGCTTGTCGCGTGCCCAGATCCGCAGTTCCTTCTGGATGTGCCACGCGCGGAGCAGCAGCAGATCGAGCAATTTGTAGAACAGCTTGCGCAGGAAAGGCGTTCGATCGAAGACCTCGCCGAGCTGTCGCTTTACCGGATCGTACTGCATGGTGGCGCGAAGATGGCTGGAACTATTCGAAGTTGAGGTAGTTGAGCGGGTTGTAAAGTTGAAATGCCGTATCGGCGCAGGTTGAAGCTCTCAAGCCAACTCCTCAACTGCCCCAACTCCTCAACAAGAAAACAACCATAAAGTCCTTATCCAACCCTCATCCCTTCAACAACTTCTCGATCTCCTCCGCCCGATCGAGCGAATCATCGATGTAGAAGAGCAGTTCGGGCACCACGCGCATCTGTTTTCCGATACGCGTACCCAACTGGCCCCGCAAGCGATGCGATTGGTCTTTGATCGTTCCGATCACGGCCTGTTTGTCCTTCACCGGAAATAGGCTGAGGAACACTTTGGCGATCCCCAGATCGGGGCTTACGCGTACCGCCGAAACGGTGATGAGGCCACCGGGAAGGAAATTCCTGCCTTCCTGCTGAAAGATCTCGGCCAGCTCGCGCTGAAGCAGGCTGTTCACCTTGTTCTGTCTTACACTGTCCACGCAACGAAGTTAGCTTGAACGGTGCAGCAAGTACAGCC
>JAEZDL010000062.1 GCA_023418095.1 Bacteroidota bacterium | reverse complement strand
AGATCCGCATGCCGGTGGAATTCTAGCGAACCAGACTACATACACCATATGTGCGAAGGCCGGTCCTGACAAGACCGGCCTTCGCCATTGATAAAGGAAGGTTCAACCGATCGTTCCCCTGGCCGGTTTGGCCGCGAAGGTGCGTTCCTGGGTGAGTTCGTTGTGGCTGTTGTAGACCAGCACGCGTGAATTGCCGACCTCACGCGCCATGTCGAAGATCACTTCCTCGGCGAGTTCGCGGGTGTGCGCAAGGATCAGCGGCACTTCGGCGCCGTTCTCGATGCCCTGCCATTTTCCATCCGGCCGGAGCGTTATGCGGTAGATCTTTGTGATGGGTTCTCCTCTACCGGCGGAATGCACCGGGTGAAGCGCAACAAAAGTAGATGGGATCGCAGGATCGGTCAATTGTATCGATCGTGCATCGGTGATAACAATTGTTATTGCACGCCGGACCGGATGTGCGTGAGGGACATTCGCGTAAAGCCCGGAGGCCGCGCATTTGGCGGCTGAGGACTTGCAGCATTGGCCCGACGGCGCTGCTTTTGGGCGCCGGCACGCCCAGATTCAGATCATGCTTACCGGTCCGATCAGGCGTCCTTGCCGTGGCACTGCTTGAACTTCTTGCCGCTGCCGCACGGACATGGATCGTTGCGTCCCACTTTCATCTCCACGCGCACAGGTTGTGTAGGGCGCGGAGGAGGGGGCCCTGCGGGCGGCCTCTGTTGCGGCGCATTGCCGGCACGGGCGGGTTGCGGAGCAGCACTGGTACGGGCGCCGGCGTAAGAAGGAACCTCGGTGCGGCTGGTCTGTGTGCGCGGTTGCGGGGCGCGTTGCGCAGGTGCTTCGCGAAGTTGCGGTTGTTGCGTGGGCAGGCCTGCCTTGGAGAGGAAGCTGACCACCTCGCCGTTGATCCGCTCGATCATGGCCTTGAAGAGCTTGAAGCTTTCCAGCTTGTAGATCAACAGCGGATCCTTCTGCTCGTAGGTGGCGTTCTGCACGCTGCGGCGCAGATCGTCCATTTCGCGCAGATGTTCCTTCCACTCGTTGTCTATGATCGCGAGCGTGATGTATTTCTCGATGCTCGTGATCAGTTCCGTGCCCTGGCTCTTGTAGCTCTTTTGCAGGTTGGCCACCACCTGCATGGTGCGGGTTCCATCGGTGATCGGCACCACGATGTTCTCGTATTGCTGGCCCTGGTTGAGGAAAACGTCGGTGATCACAGGCATGGCCTGCGCGGCGATCTGCGCGCCGTGGCGCTCGTAGCGCTGGATCGCAGCCTCGTAGACCTTGTCGATCAGTTCCTCCGGCTTGATCTTGCGGAAGCCGTCCTCATCCACCGGACTTTCGATCGAGAATTTGCGGAAGAGCTCCATCTGGAAGCCTTCCAGATCGCCATCCTGGTGATAGTCGTTCACTACGCTGGTGGCCAGATCGTAGAACATGTTCAATATGTCCAGCTTCAGCCGCTCGCCGAAGAGCGCGTGGTGGCGCCGCTTGTAGATCACGGTGCGCTGGCTGTTCATCACATCATCATACTCCAGCAAGCGTTTGCGGATGCCGAAGTTGTTCTCCTCCACCTTTTTCTGCGCCCGCTCGATGCTTGCGGTGACCATGCGGTGCTGGATCACTTCGCCTACCTTCAGGCCGAGCTGATCCATCAATTTCGAGATGCGCTGGCTGTTGAACATGCGCATCAGGTCATCCTCCAGGCTCACGTAGAACTGCGAACTTCCTGGATCGCCCTGGCGGCCTGCACGGCCACGCAATTGCCGATCCACGCGCCGGCTGTCGTGCTTTTCCGTACCGATGATCGCGAGGCCGCCCGCTTCCTTCACACCCGCGCCGAGCTTGATGTCGGTACCGCGACCTGCCATGTTGGTTGCGATCGTCACCGTTCCAGGCATACCCGCCTGCAGAACGATCTCCGCTTCACGTTGGTGCTGTTTCGCATTCAATACGTTGTGCGGGATCTTGCGCAGGGTGAGCATCCGGCTCACGAGTTCGCTCACTTCAACGCTCGTTGTACCCACGAGAGAAGGTCTTCCGGCCTCGCGAAGTGTCACGATCTCATCGATCACGGCGTTGTATTTCTCGCGTTTCGTTTTGAAGACCATGTCCTCACTGTCCTTGCGGATCACCGGGCGGTTGGTGGGGATCACCATCACATCCAGCTTGTAGATGTCCCAGAGTTCCTGCGCTTCCGTTTCCGCAGTTCCCGTCATTCCCGCAAGCTTGTGGTACATGCGGAAATAGTTCTGCAGGGTAATGGTGGCGTAGGTCTGCGTGGCATCTTCCACCTTCACCTTTTCCTTGCTTTCGATCGCCTGGTGCAGACCATCGCTGTAGCGGCGGCCTTCCAGGATGCGGCCGGTCTGCTCATCCACGATCTTCACCTTGCCGTCCATCACCACGTACTCCACATCCTTCTCGTAGAGCGCGTAGGCGCGGATCAATTGGTTCACCGTGTGGATCCGTTCGCTCTTGATGCCGAATTCACGCAGAAGTTCATCCTTGCGCTTCGCTTTTTCCTCCACGGAAGCCGCGCTCTTTTCGATCTCTGCGATGGTTCCGCCTACATCGGGCATAATGAAGAATTGCGGATCGTTGGCATCGCCGCTGATCAGGTCAACGCCTTTTTCGGTGAGTTCGATCCCGTGCTGCTTCTCATCGATCGTGAAGAACAGTTCCGCATCCACCTTCGGCATTTCCTTGCCCTGATCCTGCAGGTAGTGGTTCTCGGTCTTTTGCAGATGCGCACGAACGCCGGGTTCGCTCAGGAACTTGATCAGCGCGCTGTTCTTCGGAAGTCCGCGATGCGCGCGAAGAAGCGCCATGCCGCCTTTTTCCAGTTGATCCTTTGTGGCCGATCCATCGGCCAGTCCTTTCAACTGTTCCTTCGCTTCGGTGAGAAGCTTGGTGATCAGCTGGCGCTGCGCGCTGTAAAGCCGCTCCACGCGCGGTTTGTATTCATCGAATTGGTGCACATCGCCTTTCGGGGTCGGACCGCTTATGATCAATGGTGTCCGCGCGTCATCGACAAGAACGCTGTCCACTTCATCCACGATCGCGAAATGATGTTTGCGCTGCACGAGGGCTGTTGGCACATGTGCCATGTTGTCGCGCAGGTAGTCGAACCCGAACTCGTTGTTGGTACCGTAAGTGATGTCAGCCAGATACGCATTGCGCCGATCGGCACTGTTGGGCTGGTGCTTGTCGATGCAATCCACGCGCAAACCATGGAATTCGTGGATGGGGCCCATCCATTCCGCATCACGCTTCGCCAGGTAATCGTTCACCGTTACGAGATGTACGCCGCGCCCCGCAAGCGCGTTCAGGTAGACAGGCAGCGTGCTCACCAGGGTTTTTCCTTCACCAGTGCTCATCTCGGCGATCTTCCCGCGATGCAGGGCCGCACCGCCGATCAGCTGCACATCGTAATGCACCATGTCCCACGTAACGCGGTTGCCGGCTGCGATCCAGGTGTTCTTCCAGATCGCCTTGTCGCCTTCAATGCGGATGCTGTCGCTGCGCTTGATCGCGAGCTCACGGTCCAGATCGGTGGCGGTGACGGTGATCTCCGCGTTCTCCTTGAAACGCCGCGCTGTTTCCTTCACTACGGCGAACGCTTCCGGCAGGATCTCGTTCAGCACTTCCTCGATGTCCTTCAGGCTATCCGCAAGCAGTTTGTCGATCTTTTCATAACGCGTCTCGCGCTCGGTGATGTCCATTTTCGGATCATCGTCGATCTCTTTCCGAAGCGCCGCCACCTGATCGTCGGTGGCCTTTGTGCGTTCCTGCACGCGAGCCTTCAGCTTGGTGGTTCGCGCGCGTAATTCATCGTTGCTCAAGCCGGCGAGCTTGGCGAATTCCTCTTTTGTTCTCTCCACCAACGGCATCACCTCTTTCAGGTCGCGTTGGGCTTTGTCGCCGAAAATGCTCTTGAAGGCCTTGGAAAGGGAACCTATCATTGTTCGATCTGAAATATGCTTCGGAATTGCTTTACGCTTGCGCCGAAGGCGTGCAAAGGTACGGGTTCGCCCCAGCACGGATCGGGCCGTAAGCGATCGGCTGACAGATCGGCGGAAGTGATCAGATGATCAGAAGATCAGATGATCGGAGATCCTTGATCTCGATCCATTGCGGATCGATACGATCCGAAGTTGCAGATGGTCCGATCGGAATTTGGGCGTGCCGGCGCTCAAATGCAGCGCCGTCGCGCTATCCGCTGCAAGTCCTCCCTGCGGTCCGGGCTTTCCGCTTCTATCGCTCACGCAGATCCGGTAGGTTTTGCCCCGGACCTTCGATCAATATTCGTCCTCGTTGAAGAAGAAATCCTCCTTGGAAGGATAATCCGGCCAGATGTCCTCGATGCTTTCGAACACTTCTTCATCATCCTCGATCGCCTGCAGGTTCTCCACCACCTCCAGGGGCGCGCCGGTACGCATGGCGAAATCGATCAGCTCATCCTTGGTCGCGGGCCAGGGTGCATCCTCCAGGTAAGAAGCCAATTCTAGTGTCCAGTACATCGATCGGGCGCTGTGTTCCGTGAAATTGGCCGCAAATATAAACTTTCGCAAGGTCCGTTCAACCCACTGTTCAGAAGCTTTTGGAACTGGCTCAACTTCTTGGCTTCCAAGGAGTATCCTGCACATCGTTCAGCTTGCCGAGGTGGCGGGCGAGCATGAACAGCAGATCCGAGAGGCGATTGAGGTAGCGAATGATCACCTCCTGCACCGGCACCTGATCGGCCAGATCGATAACACGCCGCTCCGCACGGCGGCATACGGTCCTGCAGATGTGAGCTTGTGAAACCGCCGGGTGACCACCGGGAAGAATGAAGTTGCGCATCGGTTCCAATTCCGCGTCCATGGCATCCATCGCCCTTTCCAGCGCGGTGATCTGTTCATCTGTGATCGGCGGCACCTTGAACTTCGCCGCTTCCTCTTCACTGCTGCACGCCAGCCGCGATCCGATCGAGAAAAGGATCTCCTGGATCGAGATCAACAGATCGGTATGATGAGGTTTCGCCAGATCGCGCAACATCCCGATGGTGCTGTTCAGTTCATCCACCGTTCCATAGGCTTCTATGCGCGGATCGTTCTTGGCGACACGCTTCCCGCCCAACAATCCGGTCTGGCCTTTGTCACCGGTGCGCGTGTAGATCTTCATGGCGCAAAGATCGGAGGATCGGGAGAACAACTTCTTGTCGAAGAACGGAGCTATAAAGCGTGACCTGATCGTGTGAGATCCACATGGATCGCCGGGAATGAGCAGGACCGATCAGTACCGAAGCACGAAATGCTCCTTCGCCTGCTCTTTTCGCAGGAATACGATCCCCATCTGATAAAGGTCGATCGTTACGGTTACGGCAGGATCTTCCTTGATCTGCGACCACGCTTCCTCCATGCCTTTGCTCCAATGGATGTCATCCAGCACGAGCACGGTATCGTTATGCGATCTTGTGAGACATTGCCTGAAATAATCCAGCGTAGGTTCCTTGGCATGATGCCCATCGATGAAGGCCAGATCCAGCCGATCGATGCGCTGCAACACATCCGGAAGTTTGGTGCGGAAGCTTCCGAGCACGGGAACGATGTTCTGCTGCTTCAGCAATTCGAAATGATGCTGCGCGATGCGCGCGGTCTGCGGGCAGCCTTCGATCGTATGCAACCTTCCTTCATCGGCGCCCATGGCCAGATAGAGCGTGGAGATCCCGAACGATGTGCCAAGTTCCAAGACTTCCTTCGGCCTGAAGTAGCGTGCCAGACGGAAGAGCGTTTGCGCGTGCTTCGGTGGTTTCAAGGATGTGCGCGCAATATCGGCCACTCGGCGGATCGGCAGATCGAACATCTTCGATCCGGCACCGAGATCATTCACGCGGATCGTTTGCTCGCTGCGCATAAGGTTCTCGCGCAATCTTTCGATCGGCGCCGCTTCGGGTACCGGATCACTGGGGCGCAACACCTGTGAGATGAGCTCATACACGAACGGGCTGTGAACGCCGTGGCGTGTACGCGCTTTTACCAAATGGCCCAGGAAACTTCCGATCTGCCGTAGGTGTTCGCTCATCCTGAAGTGCAACGTGCCAAAGATATTTTTAGTCCTTATGGCGCCGTAGCGTGGAGCAACCGGATATTGATAGCGGTTTGTTGATGGCCTGTGGAAAGATCATTTGTTCAACTTGCAAACGCGATCGGCCGCAACCAGGCTTGGATGATGATCTACCATGAGCGCGCCGGTACCGCGGCGAAAAGTGATCGTGCCCACGGGTCCATCATGTGCCAGTCCGGGAAACGCTTCTTCCGGCGCCAGGATCACATCGAAGTTCACTTTGCGATCCTCCCCGCGGCCGATCAGATCCTTCTTCAGGTCCTTCGCATCCACATTGATCTCCTTGGCGATGTGCCCTGGTTTCTGGAACGTGAGCCGCGCTTTGGCGCCTGCCGGAAGGATGATATCGAAACGGCCGTTCCTGGTAATTCGCGCATGATCGCAGGTGCCGTTCTCAACCGCGATCAGCAATTCAACATCGCGCATATCATCATCGATCACGAGCAACTGGCCGGTGAGCCAGACTTCCTGTGCGGAGGTCTTCCATTTTCGCGCACCGAAGAGAGGCGATCCACCTTTCTGGTAGCGGATCGTGTATTGCTGCACATTATTCAAAGTTGCGGTATCCTGTGCCAGATCGCCGGTATGGATCGTGGCGGATCGCGCGGGTGCCTGGCCGAGCAGGAGCACCGTTGATAGGATGATGAATGAATGGTTCACTTGCTGGTTCCTTTGCAGTGTGACGCGTGATGGAACGTTCCAGCTTTTCGGATTTTACCAACGGTCCATTTCATCGAATGAATGGATCGTGGAAAGGGCGAAAGGCGCTTTCACATCCGTTAACACGGCATGGTCATCGATCGCTGTGATCGATGGAAATTTGATGGGTGATGCAGCATACAACGAACTACCACGACACCTTTATCGAGATAGCCGATGACAGCCCGGTGAAGACCGCCGAAGTGCCGCCAGTGAAGGGAGAGAAGCAAACGGTCGCAAACCTGCAATACGATCTGCTGATCGATGCGCCGTACAGATACACTTCGGATGATCTGCTCTTCCAGGTACACGCGATAAGGCATGCGATCGATAAAGGAGAACTGGAAGCGGAACGCGAAAAATTCTTCTCGAAAGGCCAGGCGTGCATGCGTGCTTCACCACTCACTAAACGTTATGGCTGGGGTGTGCACAGCGATGCTGCAGGCAGGATCGCTTTGTATGCGGCGGGGTCGGCGGAATACGAGAAGTTCGTGAAGGATGGAAAAGTGAAGAAGCTGAAGGCGATGCGGAGCGGGAGAGGTTGAACGGAGGTTGCGTGAGGGACATACGCGGAAAGCCCGGAAGCCGTGCTTTTGGCGGCTGAGGACTTGCAGCATTGGCCCGACGGCGCTGCTCTTGAGCGCCGGCACGCCCAAAGAATGAGAGTGAATAGTGACTGGTGAAGAGTGAATAGTGGTGACTGGTGATCTGGTCTTAGCCATTCACCGATCACCAGCGACCATTCACCAAGCACACCTACCTTTGCACCGTCCTACACTGGGGTGCCCGCCGATCGCGTGATCGGAGCGGCTGAGATCATACCCATTGAACCTGCGCAGGTAATGCTGCGAAGGGATCGGCGCCGATGGCGCACCTCCGTGGAGCGACATTGATACACGGAGAACATGAGGACCTGCATTTTTTCGATCGCGCTTTTTCTGGCTGGCTGGAGCAACGCGCAAACTGTACTTACCGGTAGCATTTTTAATGAAGGCGGCGAACCGCTGGAAGGTGTGAACGTGATCGTGGGATCGGCGATCGAACTGGGCACCGTTTCCGATCGGAATGGTGAATTCAATGTGCGCGGACTGCGCGATGGCGTTGCTCGTTTGCGTGCGAGTTCCGTGGGCTACCAGCCGATCGATACCGCGATCGTGCTGCAGCAAGGAGAGAACAGGATCGAGCTGCGGATGAAGCTGCATGTGGTGATGATGCGTGAAGCGGAGATCAGCGGTGTGCGATCCGATCGGCGCGCGCCTTTTGCGCAAACGACCCTGGAACGCGAAGAGATCCAGCGGATGAACACCGGTGTGGATCTTCCGATCCTGCTCGATCTGCAAGCGGGCGTAGTTACGACAACCGATGGCGGAACGGGGATCGGTTATACAGGTTTGCGGGTGCGCGGAAGCGATGCCACGCGGATCAATGTGACGCTGAACGGAGTTCCGATCAACGATGCGGAAAGCCAGGCGGTTTTCTGGGTGAACATGCCCGATCTGGCGAGCGGCCTGGAGGATGTGCAATTGCAGCGCGGCGTTGGCACCAGCACGAACGGTCCGGGTGCTTTCGGCGCGAGCATCAACATGCGATCGACGGCGGTGCGGCCGCACGCTTTCGGTGAAGTGAGCGCTTTCGGCGGATCGTACAATACGCAGCGATACACGGCGCGTTTCGGCACCGGGATCTTGAACGGTGGCGACAGTACATCGCGCAGCGGATTCAGCCTGGATGGCCGTTTGAGCAGCATTACGACCGATGGTTATGTGGATCGGGCAAGCGCCGATCTGAAGAGCTATTTCCTGCAAGGCGCGTGGCTTGGCGAGAAGCGATCGCTTCGCTTCATTACCATGAGCGGAAAGGAGGTGACATATCAGGCGTGGGAAGGAGTGTCGCCCGAGATCATCGATACCAACCGCACGTTCAATCCATACACCTACGACAACCAGGTGGATGACTACCGGCAGACGCACTACCAGCTATTGTTCGATCAGCGGATCGGCAATGACGCGACCTTGAACCTTACGTTGTTCCGCGTGCAGGGCGAAGGGTTCTTCGAGCAGTTCCGCGAAGATGATGATCTCGCGGATTACGGGATCACTTCGATCTTCAACAGCGATACGATCGAAAGCACCGATCTGATCCGCCGCCGCTGGCTGGACAATGTGATGCATGGCGCGAACCTTACGTTCGATCAGCGGATCGGTGCGCACCGCGTGATCTTTGGTGGTAGTTACAGCGATTACCGCGGCGATCATTTCGGTGAAGTGATCTGGCACCGTTTCGCCGACGCGGACATCCGCCACCGTTATTACTTCAACGACGCGCGCAAGACCGATGGCAACATCTTCGGGAAGTTGATCTACGCCGCCACCGATCAGATGGATCTGTTCGGCGATCTGCAATTCAGGAAAGTCGGCCACGATTTCCTTGGCTTCAACAACGACTTGGAGAATGTTGATCAGAATGCCGAATGGACGTTCATGAACCCGAAAGCAGGTTTGAGCTGGAACGTGCACAAAGGCGGAAGGATCTACGCAAGCGCGGCATATGGAAGTCGCGAACCAAGCCGCCGCGATCTGGTGGAAAGCAGCGAGCAAAGCCGGCCAAGTCCTGAACACATGATCGATTATGAAGCCGGTTATGAACGGCGAGGTGGAAGAGCTTCGATCGGATTGAACCTCTATTACATGGATTACACCGATCAGCTGGTGCTCACCGGAGAATTGAACGACGTGGGCTACGCGTTGCGCGCCAATGTTCCCGAGAGCTATCGCGCTGGAGCCGAACTTTCATGGACTGCACAGTTTACGAAGTTTCTTACGTGGCGCGGCAATGCCGCGGTCAGCAAAAATGTGATCAACAGCTTCACGGAGTATGTGGATGATTGGGATACAGGTGAACAGCATGTGATCGAACACGGCGAGACCGAGATCGCATTCTCACCATCGGTGGTCGGGAGCAGCGAGATGATCTTCCGTTTCCTGGATCGGCCCGATCGCACGATCGGTGAGATCGCATTGATCAGTAAGTATGTTGGCGAGCAGTTCCTGGACAACACAGCGAGCGAAGCAAGAATGCTCGATCCCTATCTGGTAAACGATGTGCGTGTGAACGTTTCACTGTTGAAATTGAAAGGTGTGAAGAGCCTCGACCTCAACCTTACGCTGCGCAACGTTTTCAGCGAACTCTATGAAAGCAACGGATGGGTGTACAGCTACTTCCATGAAGGTGAACGGAACGAGATGATCGGGCTCTATCCGCAGGCGCCGTTCAATTGGTTGGGTGGGGTAACGGTGCGGTTCTGATCTGTGGATCGCGCAGAACGAAGAACGGCGCCCGATCGGGCGCCGTTCTTCTGGATCAGGTGTTTGGGATCAACGCTGGATCACCAGGCGTTGCATGTAGGTCTTGTCACCTGCAGTGATGTTCACCATGTAGGTTCCCGCTGCCATGCCGCCATCCAGATCGATCACGGTGGTGAGGAAGTCGCCGCTGGTGGCGATCGTACGCGAGAGCACCTTCCTGCCGAACAGATCGAACATATCCACGC
>JAEZDL010000034.1 GCA_023418095.1 Bacteroidota bacterium | reverse complement strand
CCGGTGGCCTGGGCCAGGGCGCCCTCGTCGCCCGCGGCCACCAGCTCGAGGTGGGCGGAGACGACGCGCAGGGCCAGGGTGGCGATCGCATCGACCGGCAGCGCGCGCAGCTGCGCAGCCAGGCATTCGGCAGGATTGGCGGCGGCCATGCCGGGCCAGTCGCCGTGCAGCAGGCGCAGGCGCAGCAGGCCCACCTCGCCGGCGCGCGCCGGGAACTCGGTGCGCGCCGCATCGAGCAGCCCATCGAGTGGCGCCTCCAGGTAGCCGCGGTCGTCGCACTGGTCGAGCCACCAGGCCGCGCCCGGCAGGTCGCTGGGCTCCCAGTGCAGGGCCAGCAGGCGGAGCAGGCGCTGGCGCGGATCGCTGGATTCGCCGTCGGCGATGCGCAGCATGCCGTCCTCGTCGCCGACGGCCCCGGCGCTGCCGCCGGAGAGGAAGGCCGGCTCGGGCAGCTCGTCCCAGGAGGCGGCGTCGAGCGCGGCTGCATCGGCGGCGACTTCCGCGGCCGGCTCGTCCTCGGGCTCTTCCTGCTCGAGCATCGGGTTGCGTTCCAGCGCCTGGCGCAGTTCCTGTTCCAGCTGCGGCGCGGTCAGCTGCAGCAGCCGGATCGACTGCAGCAGCTGCGGGGTCAGGTTGACGCCCTGGGTCATCCCGATGCGTACGTTGGCCTTCATCAGCGTCCACTCCCTGCGCCGGCATGCCGCCGGCCATGGAAGGCATCGTGATGGGCGCGTGACGGAATCCGAATCAGGGCGAACCCGGCTCCGGATCAGGGAAATCCCGTCCACATGTCGGGGCATCCCCGACATCGCGTCATGTTTCCGACGTGGTCCGACCCGAAAGTGACGCGGCGCGGCGCAATCTGCCGGCGCTCAGGGCCGGTCGTACAGGCGCATCGCGATGCGCAGCAGCTCGCCGGCGTTGCGACAGCCCAGCGTCTCCATCATCCGCGCGCGATGGGTTTCCACGGTCTTGACGCTGATCCCGAGGTCGGCGGCGATCTGCTTGGTGGTGCGGCCCGCGCCCAGGGCGTCGAGGATCTCGCGCTGCCGCCGCGGCAGCGCCTCGACGTTGTCCTCGCCGCGGGCGCCGTTGCGGTAGCCATGCAATTGCGGTGCCGAGACCTGGGGGCTGAGGTAGGTGCGCCCGGCGGCGGCCGCGCGTACCGCGATTTCGAGTTCCGCCGGCGCGGCTTCCTTGACCACGAAGCCGATCGCGCCGCGTGCCAGCGCCTCGCGCACGTGCAGCGCGTCGTCGTGCATGGACATGATCACCACCGCGGATTCGGGGCAGGTGCGGCGCAGTTCGGCCAGCGCGTCGAAGCCGCTGCGGCCCGGCATCGACAGGTCGAGCAGGACGATATGCGGCAGCGATTCGCGGGCGCGGATCACCGCCTCGTCGGCGCTGCTGGCCTCGGCGACCACCTCGATGTCGCCGAACGAATCGAGCAGCCGGCGCAGGCCCGCGCGCACCAGCGTGTGGTCATCGCAGATCAGGACTTTCAGCAACGCATCGCACCCCCTGCCTCGCCACCGCCACCATAGCGGGGCCGCGCGGGGACTTGCGTGCAGCCCGCGCGATGTGTGACAGCTTACTCACAAGCCCTGGCGAGGGCGTCGGCTTTCCGCCACCGCCCTGCGGTGGATCCGGAACAGGTGGCGCTCCAGCGCGGCCTCCAGCGCCGGGGGCAGCGCATCGAACCGCAGCCAGACGCGGGTGCCGCCCTCGTCCGGCTCGCGCGCGATCTCGGTGGCCGGCAACTGCAGGGTGGAAGGCAGCCAGTCGGCCGGCCGCACGCGGAACAGGCCCGGCCGCCCCGGGGCCTGCGCGTCGGCAAGCACCAGGCAGGCGCCGCGCGCCGACCATTGCAGCGGCCGCACGGGGTCCTCGTCCAGGCGGCACAGGCCGGCCACCAGGGTGGTCAGCAGGTCGAGCTTGGCCTCGATGCGCGGCAGGGCGTGGTCGCCGGATTCCGGTTCTTCGGGGCGCGGGCCGTCCTCGACCACGGCCAGGGCGCGCAGCAGGGCTTCGCCGCTGGCGGCCAGGATGGCGCGGGGCTGGTCCGCGCGCGGCACGAACGCGGCCGGGCGCAGTTCCTCGCAGGCGAGGGTCTCGCCGAACAGGATGCGTTCCGCCTCGGCCGGCGCGTTCATGCCAGCGCCTGTTGCCAGGCGCGGGCGCCGCGCTGGTCGCTGTTGAGCTTGTCGAGCGCGCGCGCGACGTCGTCGCGGGCGGCACGGATCTCTTCGGTGAGCACGCGCTGGGCGTCGAGCAGTTCCAGCCACGGCGCATGCGGCGTGCGTGCGAAATCGACGTCCGCCAGGGCCGCCGCCACCGCCTCGCCATGCGCCTGCAGCAGCGCGGTGGCGCGGTCCCAGTCCTCGTCCGCGATCGCGGCCCGGACCTCGACGGCGGGCAGGACCGGGATCATGCGGCCTCCGGCGGCGCGATCGCCAGCCATGCCGACTCGATGTCGCCGAGCAGGTCGTCGACCTCGAGCAAGGGAGCCGGATCGTTGTTGGCGTTGGCCGCGACCAGGCGCCGCTGCGCATAGTCGTAGAGCGCCTGCAGGCCGTCGGCGATCTCGCCGCCGGCTTCCATGTTCAGCGCGCCGTTGAGTCCGCCGATGATGGCGCTGGCGTCGCTGATCGCCTGCGACTTGCGCGGCAGGTCGCCGCGTTCGAGACAGGCCGCGGCCAGGCGCGCACGCTCACGGGCGCCGGCGAGCAGCAGCGCGATCAGCCGGTGCGGGCTGGCTTCCAGCGTCGCGCTTGCCACGTCGGTCTGCCGGTACTGGTTGGCGAGGATGCGGGCGTTCATGTCAGTCTGGCTTCGGAAGGGCGGCGATCTGCTGGGCGAGGTAGTCGCTGCTGGTCTGCAGGCTGGTCAGCAGGACATCGAGCGCGGTGAACTGGGTGCGGTAGCGCACCTCGGCCTGGCTCATGCGGAAGTCGAGCGCGCTGCGCTGGCTGGCCAGCGCCTTGCTGCGCGTGCTCAGGTTCTCGCTGCGCGAGGCGAGCAGCCCCTCGGGGTCGAGCAGGCGGTCCAGGGTGGCGTCGAGCTTGCCTGCCATGCTGTCGGTGCCGGTGCCGAACAGGCGCGAGGTCAGCGTCGGGTCCTTGGCCAGGCCCGCGTCGAACGCGGTTTCGTCCAGTTTGAGCGTTCCGTCCTTGGCGATGGTGATGCCCATCGCCTTGAGGTCCATCACGTTGCTGCTGACCGTGTCGCGCAGCTCACGCGCCGCGTTGCGGGTCATGGCGTCGCCGTTGAGCGCGGCGGCGACCTGGGTGGAGGTGTTGTAGGCGGTGGTGGTGGCGATCGAGGCCAGCGCGGCGTTGTACGCGTTGACGAAGTTCTTGGCGGCGTTGCGCTGCGCGCTGCCGTCGCTGTCGATCCCGAGCTGGTGGACCACGCCGGGTTCGGCCCTGGTCAAGGTGAGGCTGACGCCTGCGACCAGGTCTTCGATCGTATTGCCCGAGTGGGTGCGCTCGAAGCCGTCCACGCGGACGCGCGCATCCGCGGCCGCCGTCAGCTCCGACATCGGGGATGTCCCCGGAGGGCCATAGGCCAGCGCCGCCAGGCCCCCGTCGCCGCCGCTGGCGGCCACGGTCAGGGCATGGGCGGTGCCGGTGCCGACCGCGTTGAGGACCAGGTGCGCGCCATCGTCGCCGACCACGATGCTGGCCGACACGATGCGCCCGCCCGCCTGCGCGTTGATGGCGTCGCGGATGCCGGTGAGGCTGGCGTTGTCCTCGTCGATGTCGATGGTGAGGGTGGCGTCGCCGGCACTGATCGTCAGCTGGCCGGTGCCGACCGTTGTATCGGGCCTGGCGAATGCGCCGGAGGCGAGCTTGTGCGCGGTCGCCAGGGCCAGCACTTCGACGCCGTAGCGCCCGGTCGCCGCGCCGGTGGAGGCGGTGGCGGTGAAGCCCGCGCCGTCCGGGACCGTGACCTTGCGGGCCTGGGCGGCGTCGCGCGCCCCGAGAGCCTCGACCGCGGTGCGTAGCCCCGAGAACGCGCTGCGCAGGGTGCCGATGGCGGAGATCTGGGCGTTGATCTGGCGCTCGCTGCGATCCAGCCGCGCGTCGGTCGGCGCGCGTTCGGCGGCGACCAGCTGCGCGACCATCGTCATCACGTCGAGCTTGCCCGCCGAGCCGATGGTGGTCATGGCGCGTGGGCCCCCGTGGCGCCGTCCGCCTGGCGCGGGCCGCGGCGTTCAGTGCACTGCTGTGGGGCAGGTCCAGGGCGCATGGCGCGATCCTCGGCGGAATGGGAATTCAGGATGAAGCCTCGAAACTGGACGGGCCGCATTGGCGGGCCCGTCCGAACCGTTGCGTACCGCCGCGGACGGCGGATGCGCGTTGTCGCGGTCAGCCGCGAGGCGCGCCTGGGGCGACGC
>JAEZDL010000229.1 GCA_023418095.1 Bacteroidota bacterium | reverse complement strand
GTTTACTGCCGAGGAGTTCGTGCCACTCATCGGCGATCAGCCAATCGAGATGCTTGAAGAGACTTGCGTAGCCTTTTGTTGCCAGGAGCACGTGCAGGCTTTCCGGCGTGGTGACGAGCAGATGCGGCAGTTGCTTTTTCTGTGCGGCGCGTTCCTTTTGCTTGGTGTCGCCGGTGCGCGATCCTACTTTCCATGGAAGTCCGACGCCATCGCACATCTTCTGAGCGCTGTCGGCGATCTCGGTGGCCAGCGAGCGCAATGGTGTGATCCAGATCGCGCGCAGTCCCGGGCGATCATCCTTCTCGATCGGGATCCCTTCGGACGCACGGCGCTGCAATTCCTTCGCGACCACGCCGCCCCAGATCGCGTAGGTCTTGCCGGTGCCGGTGGCGGCGTTGAGGAGGCCGCTTCGGCCTTGTTGCATGTGCGCCCATGTCTCGTGCTGGAATTGTTGTGGTTGCCAGTTTTGGGAGTGGAACCAATTTTCGATCGCGGCGATCCCGATGTTCGCGGCTGGATCCTTTTTCCCGGACAGCTTCTTCTTGGAAGAGGTGCTTTTACTGGCCGGGTCTTTCATTCAGCAGAAATGTGGCAAAGCGTATGCCCGAAGATCGGGCCTGATCTAGAATCGCCGCACCATGGCGAGACCGATCCCGCTTTGCACTTCCGTGGCAGGATAACTGAACACGTTCCAGGAAGTTTTGGTCTTGTTCTTCCCCAGGACCAAGTTGAAGGTGCTCATCACCATCGTCGCTGTTCCCAAGCCGATATTCAGCAATGAAACATCGCGTTCAGTTTTGTTGAAGGTCGGATAGGGAGAAATGGTGTAGTAAAAGTTTTTCGGATACTTTATGACACCCAATGCGATCTGCCCTGCTCCGGTGACCATGCCTACGATCGGAACCAGGCTATTATCGCTATTGGTCAGTACTTGTATCGAATTCAATGTCAGCATCGAAACGTTAACCCCCGTAAGCAACGCGCTCGGTATCGCATAGGTGCTACCGATCTCATTATCGGGATATGGGTAATAGCCGTACGTTGGTTGGATCATCGCACATTCCTCCAGCGTAAGGCCCGATCCAGCGATCCAATCATCCAACCTCGCCAGATCCATATCGGTGATGAGATCGTATTGGTGACGTGCGTTGATCTGTTCCGCTGCTTCCCGGCCAGCGGTCTTTTCCACGAGAAAACCCACGGCACATATGTTCCCATCGCGATCGATGAAGCACGGTCTGCGTTGGTCCGGGTGATCATAATTTCTTGGGAAGATCCCTGCGTTCCAATACTGGTGCAATAGATCAAGCAGATCCGATCGCTTTTCTTTGAGTTCGGTCGAAAGATGATCGGTGTTCCTTGATCGCAGGATCTGTTCCACATGGCTCAAATGTGTACGAAGGCGGAGTGCCTCATCCACATCGGTCTCGGGCATTTTACCGAATTCCGCGATATAACTGGCATCGCCGATGATCGCGTTCACGGTGGAGGATCTTGTTGGAACGCTGTTTTCCGTTGTAACGGATGTGACCAGCAGTAAAAGGATAATTGATAGGATCATGTGTTGTATAACCGAATTTACGTGCGGATGTTGCGTAAGCGATCACAGTGGAAAGCCCGCAAGCCTCACCACCGGCCCCTCTCCACGCCTCACCCTCTTTCTCCCTCTCCGGTGGGAGAGGGAAGATCTTGGAGAGGGGAGCGAAGCGGAATGGATGTCCTTGTGCGGACTTGCAACGAAGAGCGCGACCCGGCTACCCCCGAAGTACTGCGGGGTGAGCCGGGGTACGCCCAGAAGAGGATCAGAGAATTAGAAAGATCAGATGATCAGATAATTCAGATCACGCTCTGAGGTAGCGCATCAGGGATCGGAGATCGCATTATCTGATCATCTGATCATCTGATCATCTGATCACTGCAATTCCTCCTTCTTCGCCATCCATTCCGCGAGATCGTTGATCAGCGCGTTGTAGAACAATTCGCCGACTTTCTTCGCGCCTTGCGGACTGAAGTGTGTGAAATCCGATGCGGCGAGTGGCGGCGTTGCGTTCACCCAGCTCACCATGCTGCCGCGGCCGCCCATGGCCTCGTACAGATCCCAGAACGCGGCGCCCTGTGCGATCGAATTCTCCTTCATCGCGTCGCGCACATCTTCCAGGAAAGGCCGCGTCACCATGTCCTCACCTTCCTTGATGCTCATGTCGCTGGGGCCGATCACGATCACGCAAACGCCAGGTATCATGTGCTTGAAACGCGCGATCTGTGCACCGAAGGCACGGCCGTATTTCTGCGCGTCCTCCACACTTTTCATGTGCGGGAGCACGTTGCCGCCGTACTGGAGGATCAGCAGTTTCACATTGAGATCGCCGAGCATTTCCTTGAGCAATTGCTGATCGACCTTTCCGAATTCGTAACCTGCACCGCCGCGCGCGGCCACGTTGTCCACGTTCACTCCGGTGGTGCCTTCGAGCGAAATGGCGTACACCTCCGGACTATCGCGGCCGCTCATTCCGATCGTGATGTTCTGCGGCGTTGTGGAGAAACGCCATTCGCGTTCCAGCAGGGAGGGAGTTGGCTCGATCGATCCCGATGCGATCTGTTCGCCATCGATCTCGCAGGTGAGCGTAAGTGGTGCGCGGTGCCAGCCGAAATAGATCCTGCAAACGTTGAACTGTTGTGCCTTTGAATAGGCGCGCCGGCCTTTGGCGAGCGTGATCGTGGCGTTGTGTTCGATCGAATCGGGTGGTACGCTGTCGGGCAGGATCGGGGTGAATTTCGAGAAGCTCGATAATGCGCCGTAACGCATGTGTTCCTTGCCGGCCTCCTTGCGGTTCATCACGCTGTAGCGGTCCCAATTCGGCGAGAGTTCGCGCACCACGCTCATGTGCGGTACGATGTCGGCCACCGGAAAAAGTCCTGGTCCGCTACCACCGAACTGGCTCTGCAATTTGTTGCGGATGTATGATGTGATGCGATCGCCTTCGAGCTGCGAATCGCCGTAATGCACCACGCGGATCGGCCTTTTGCCCGACTTTGCTTTCACGAGTGAAGCGAAGAATGGATGAAGCACCGATTTGTCATCGTTCGGATAATGCAGCGCGATGCGCGCTTCGAGCGGAGCCAGCGATGCCGTGTCCAGGGTGAATGCACCCTGATCGGCGATCTCCACTTGCGCCGGATCCACGTTCATGGGGTCGGGTGCGGTGTCAGTGGTGACGATCGTGATCGGATCGACGATCGCGGTCTCATCGGTGGGCATCGCTATGATCTCGGAGATATCGACCTGGTGTTCTTTCGAATGTTCGAGCAACGACGATGGCGAAGGAAAGCGGATCACCAGATCATCGTTTACCTTCCATCCGTCGTCTGGGATGATCGAACCGATCAGGCCAAGGCCGATCAGGACGATCAGCAGGAATCCCAGGACCTGCGCGGGTTTCATTTGTTGGGGATCTTGATCTTCTGCCCCGGCTTGATGCGATCGGAAATTCCGTTGTAATCCTTCAACGTTTGCGCACTGATGCCCGGATAACGCTTTGCGATCACGTAGAGCGAATCACCCGATCGGACCGTGTAGATCGTGTGATCGGGTTCCTTTTCCTTTCGCTCGATCTCCTCCATCGCGGGCGGCGAAGCGATCGTATCGGCAGCCTGTTCTAACGCCACCTCGAGCGCTTCCTTCAGCTGCGCTTCGAGCAGCAGGGCACGGGCAAGTGAATCGGAATAACCCTGCGGAACATGCAGGAAAGATCCAGCGGGGATCTTCGCGGTGGTGAACGTTGGGTTGATGTAGCGAAGTTGTTTGAAAGGCGATCGCAGTAGTCGGGAAAGCTGCAGCAGATCCAGATCGCGATCGGTGATCACTGTATCGATCGGTTCGAATGGCTCGATCGGCGCAGGACGCAAGCCGAGTTCGCGCGCGTTCTCACCAAGGTGGATCATGGCCATGAAGATCGGCATCAGATCACGGTGATCCGCTGAAAAATGCGGATAGAGCGCTCGGTAGTCGGCAGCGCCGCCGGTGATCGCGATCGCACGCGTGATGTTCGCGGGGCCGCAGGAGAAGGCCATCACGGCCAGCTCCCAATCCATGTATTTCGCATGAAGGTCCTTCAGGTAACGCACAGCGATGCGTGTGCTGATCACGGGATCGTAGCGTTCATCGATCACATGATCCACGCGCGCGCCATAACGCATCGCCACGGGGTATGTGAGCATCCAAAGTCCGGCTTCGCCGTACATCGATCCCGACCGGATGTTCATTGCGCTTAGCGCCATTGGCAGGTATTTCAACGGTTCGGGAAGACCTGCCTCTTCGAGTTCCTCCGCGATCAGCGGGAAATAGGCATCTGCCATGCCGAGCAGGATCCGAAGTTCCTCGCGGCGTTGTTCGCCCAACATATCGGCGAATTGTGCCACAGAAGTATCTGCGAAAACAGGAAAACCTTTCGCGTCCTTCTGGAGTTTCATGTACAGCCCTTCGGTGACCACCGCTGGGAACACGCGTTGCTTCTGGGGTTTGCGTTTTTCCAGCGCCAGTTTCTCCACCGGCCAGCTTGACATCAAACTATCCAGCCGCCACAATTGCTGCGCCTCGATCGTGCACGATGCGAAAAACGCGATCGAAAGAATGAACCACCTGCTTTTCACGGATCGTAAAACAAAGCGCCGATCGCCGATCGGATCGAAAGAGCGGCCGGCTTTCTTCAACGAAGTTGTGTTGAGCTGCAGCTGGAACATTCTTCAAGCTTCACGAAGATCGGGCGAACTTTGCTGCATGGGACAGGTGTTCGCGTTCACGCTGGCAGGCATCTTGTTGATGCCGATCGGAATTTCAGCGCAGCAACAGGAGGAATTCAAGCCAAGGATCATGAAGGAGAACGTAGAGGAGAGCAGTGGAAAGATGAAAGTAGAGATCTGGAGCGATGTGGTGTGTCCGTTCTGTTACATCGGCAAACGCGAATTCGAAAGCGCTCTTGCGCAATTCGAGCATCGTGATCAGGTGGAAGTGATCTGGCGAAGCTTCGAGCTCGATCCGCGGGCACCGGCGAAAAGCGAGTTCGACATGTACGGCATGTTGATGAACAAGTACGGCAGTTCGCGCGAGGATGCGAAGGCACGCGTGAGCGGTGTGGTGCAGCGCGCGAAGTCGATCGGGCTTGAATACAACATGGACAGGGCTGTGATCGGAAGCTCGTTCGATGCGCATCGCCTGATCCAATTGGCGAAGGAAAAAGGACTTGGATCGGAAGCGGAGGAACGATTGTTCAAGGCGTATTTCACCGAAGGCGCGCACATCGCGGATCATCCGACATTGATCCGGTTGGGAAAGGAGATCGGGCTGGAGGAAAAGGAAGTGAAGCAAATGCTTTCATCCGATCGATTCACTGATGCGGTGCGTGGAGATGAGCGCCAGGCGCATCTTGCCGGTGTGCGCGGTGTGCCGTTCTTCCTGATCGATGACAAACTTTCGGTAAGCGGGGCGCAACAAAGCGCCACGTTCCTGGGAGCGTTGCAACAGGCCTGGGCCGATCGCTACTAACGCTTCGTTCTCTTCGCGGACTTTTTAGTGGCTGCTTTGCGGCGGGTCTTTGCCGGGCAATCGGTCTCCGATCGTTGTTCGCGCTTGCTGGCGATCATCACACCACAGAGGTGGAAAAGCATGCGAGCGCCCACATTCGCGTCCCATTCGTCGTGCTTTCCTGGTGAGACTTCCACCAGATCGAATCCGATCATTTCACGTCCAGTTTCAGCGATGCGCGAGAGAAGGAAAGCGATCTCCTCGAACTCGAATCCGCCGGGCACCGGCGTGCCGGTGTTCGGGCAAAGTTTCGGATCGAGCCCATCGATGTCGAAGGAAACGTGCACTTTCCGCGGAAGCTGATCGATGATCCGATCCACCTGCTGGCGCCACGTAACGCCATTGAACTGTTCGCGCCGCAGATCGGCATTGTGATGCATGATCACGCGGCCGTTCTGTTGATCGAGCATGTTGTTTTCCTGCTCGCAGATATCTCGGATCCCGACGCTCACCAACCGGCCGATCTGTTCGATCGGAAGCGCGTTGTACATGATGCTCGCGTGGCTGTATGTGAATCCTTCAAAAGCGATCCGCAGGTCAAGATGCGCATCGATGTGAAGGATCCCGAATTCCTCGTGGCGCGCAGCCTGCGCACGGAAAAAACCAAGTGGTGTGCTGTGATCGCCGCCGATCAATCCCACCATTTTCCCCTGTTCGAGCCAGAATGCGGTGCGCTGTTCCACCCACTGGTTCATGATCTCGCATTCCTCGTTCACCAGAGCGAGCAGCTTCGCCGCTTTCGCGATGCGCTTCTCATCATTGCTCAAGTGCAATTTCTGGATCTTCTTCTTGAGCAAAGCGCTTTGTTCAAGCAGCGCATCGGGCACTTCATCCATGAAGATCCCGCTCTTCCAAAGCTCCGGGAATTCGCGGTGGAAGAGATCGACTTGAAAGCTCGCTTCGAAGATCGCCTCCGGGCCATACGAAGTGCCGTGTCCGTAGCTTGTGGTCACCTCCCAGGGCACGGGAACAAGAACGATGTCCGCTTCATCCGCAGTGAACGGCAACCCGTAGATGCCCCTGTGCACACCCGGCCCATTGGGATCGAAATCATTGATCTTGTCGATCTTGCTCATGCAGCGAAGTTAGCGCGGGTGATCGCGGCCGCTTATGATCGTTTCGTTGACCATGCTCAGCGTCAATTCAATTATTTTGCTTTAGAGCTTAGGATGAATGCTACATTCATCCTTCCAATTCTTTACGTTATGCGTGCCATTCGATCTTCTGCCTTGTTCGCCTTTTTACTTTTTTCAATTGGCTTAATGGCCGATCTTGACACATCGATCGCCAGTCTTCGCAACCTGGGAGCGATGCCCGTTGACAGTGTGATCATGAGCCCTTTTGATACGCTGTGCCATACCGGTGCGCCTTATCAACTTGATCATGCGATCCCTGCCGGGGGCACCTGGTCTGGGGAAGGCGTTACGGACAACTTCTTCTTTCCATCGGTCGCCGGTGAATTCGTCCTTGAGTATAGGGTCTTTGATGGGTCGGCGAATGATACCATCACTGCATTGCAGACAATGGTGGTGGTGCAACCTTCGATCGCCCTTGTCAGCGGTTCAGAGGACGATTGTGATCTGGCCCCGATGGTTTATCAAGGTTCTCCGATCAATGGTGTTTGGTCCGGTATAGCCGATGCGAACGGTGTGGTGGACAAGTCTTGCAGTGCAAGGCCGAACGGAGGTCCTGCAGTCTATTCCTACTTGGCCGTGAATGGTGAATGTCACGCATCAACACCCATGTTCGACCTGTTGGAATGTACTCCTGTGGATCTGGGACCCGATCTGCTCATGTGCAATTTCGGGGATGCATTGACCATCGATCTGTATATGCCCTCGCTTGGCTTTGGACAGCTGAACGGTTTTGATGATGTTCTCCAGGAGAATGATCCTTTCGCGCCCGCGCTCCATGGCCATTTCTACGCTGGAAAGCCGCCAGGTGAATACCTGGTCTCAGGGAATGCAACGGGCCCTGGCGCCTGCACTGGATATGATACGCTTTTGATCACAGTGATCGCTCCACCTGAGGTCACGATCCTTGCTGGTGGTGCACCTAATTCCTGCGATACGGTGCCGCTGGTATTACAAGGTTCTCCACTCGGCGGTATCTGGAGTGGTCTAGCTGATGAGAATGGCATCGTCGATCGATCCTGTCAGGCAAGGCCGTTCGAGGGGCCAGTTTATTATTCGTTCCCTGCCGATAATGGCGACTGTGTGAACTTGTTCTTCGTCAGCGGGCAATTCTGCATGACCGTTCATGTTGCACCTGACACTACGCTCTGCGCTGAAAGTGCGCCGATCGTTACATACCTGTCGAATTCACAAATGGCCGGACCGGGCTATCTGGAAGGCTATGATTCATTATACGTAGATGGCACCGTTGCGATAGGTACGTTCTTTCCTGCATTGCACGAGCCCGGCACCTATCTCTTATGGGGCACGGCCGGAGGTCCGAATGTTTGCCCCGGATACGATTCCGCGTACGTGACGATCGCACCGGCAGCTACTGTCGCTCATGGTTTAACAATTGAGGAAATGTTGATCAACGATCCACCGATCGAACTTTCCGGAGGTGCACCGGCCAATGGATCCTACACGTTGAATGGCGAGGTGATCATGCAATTCGATCCTGCAGTGGCGGGCGTTGGCTTGCATGCGATCGTATATGCAGCTACTGATGAGATCACCGGTTGCATCGGAACGGATACGGCCTACATCCAGGTGGATGTGATGTCTGCGATGGAAGGCTCAATCCCGGAGAGGTACCAGATACATCCGAATCCAGCGAATGAAAGGTTGATCATTCATTGCGGATCGGATCAACGGATCGTGATCCGGGATATAACAGGGAAAAAGTTGGCGGAATGGCGATCGGTCTCCGATCGAACGATCATCGATGTTTCGCGGTTCACTGCTGGAACGTATCTGTTAGGGATCGAAGGTGGCCAAAGGAGTTCGCAGCATGTGATCCTGATCGAATAACAGATCACTTTTACGATCCTTCCTTCATGATCATTTCGCTGATCAGCCGGTACAATTCCTGCAGATCGGGTCTGTGTTGAAGTGCTTCCAGATGCCGATCGATCGTGGTTCGATCGCCTCTTCGCGCAGGACCTGTGAGCGCTGCTTCCGGTCCCTTATCGATCGCGTTATTCGCCATGGTATGCCAGAGCTGATCCAAGAGATCCACCGGAAGGTTCTTCTCGCCTAACAATTCCTGCGCTTTCATCAGAAGGAACACCGGGAAATTTCCCATGATCACCGCTGAAAGGTGAAGGAGCCTTCGTTCTTCATGTGCGAGTTCCACCACACGATCACTCAAGGCTTCTGCAAGCGTGCGGATCTCCGCGATCGCTGCTTCGTTGTTGCCTTCATACACGAGCGGAATGTTCTTCAGGCTGATCGGCCGATCGGTACCGAATGTCTGGATTGGCCAGAGCACACCGTGTTGCTCGTGTTGCGCTAGAAGATCGATCGGTGATGCGCCTGATGTATGAATGACGGTCGCTGCAGTTGTTCCGATCGTTCTGGAGATCTCTGCTATGGCTGAATCGCTCACCGCGATCAGGATCAGATCGGCAGCCGGTAATGCATCTTTCAATTGAAAGAAGGAAGTGCCGATCTGAAGCGCCATCCGATCCGTTCGATCCCGATCACGTCCAACGATCCCGACCAGATCGAGGTCCGATCGCATCACTGCATGGCCAAGATGGAATGCCAGTTTCCCCGTTCCGATCAGAAGGATCCTCACGGTGCAAAGGAAATGGAAAGTTCAGGCGCGCTGCTGATCCACCAATTGTGGATCGCGCACTGGGATCGGCAATGGCGTCTTCCGACTGGCCCCGCGCACCCGCTGCACCACGGCCATCAACGTACCAACGAACAGCAATACGCAGCCGATCCAAAGGATGTTGATCCCAGGGAAAATGATCGCTTGCATGACCAGGAACTCCTTTTCAGCCACGTTTATGCCCAACATCATTCCACCATGTCCATGCGTATCCGGTGAAACCGTTGCAAGTCCATAACGGATGCGCAACGCTTCAACTTCGGCGGCCTTACCTGCGACCGGCTGTCCATCGGCATAGATCACCAATGGCCGCGCTTCGAACCACCGATCGGGGCGGTACAGATCACGCACACGCAGCTTCGCGGCATATACGGTGTACTTCTCGCCAAGCATGCTCTTGGTAACGCTGTCACGCACCGTGTAAACACTGTCGATGATCACCAGGCTTGTGGGAGTGATGATCGAATCGCCGACATGTTTGTCGTATAGGCGATCCGGCATCCAGCCATCGTTGGCTGTATCCTTTACTGTTTCGAGATCGGCGTAGCGTACATGCGTGTACAGATCGCGGTGGAGCCAATGCTTCGTGCTCGGCTCTGCCACATTTCCCATGCGCTCGTTCAATTGAACGAACGGTTTCAATTCGAACTGGAATTCGCCCGGCTGGGTCGCACTCCATTCAGGCGTATTCCAAAGCGTGCGCTTGTCGTACGTTTCCAAGGACTGCCAATGTTCCTGCATGTCGTGCAGGTAATTCTCGGAGGCGTAATGATCGTTGCGTGCACGGATCAGGATGTCACCGATCCGCACCGTATCGCCCGCGTTGTAAAAACGCGGCACCACATCGAAATAATCCATCGCGTAGAGAAGGTTGTGCCTTTCCTGCGATTTCTGTTTGTACGTGACATAGAATTCCGCCATGCGCACCGTGTCGCCGCGATAGAGAAGGATGTCGCTGCTGTTGCTGAATTCCTGGTTCAGGTAACGCAGGTCCATGCCGCGGGTGTTGCGGCTGATCTCGTTCTGGCGGCTGGTGCTGATCAACGCGCCGAGCAACACAAGTGCGAAACCAACGTGGGCGACCGAAGCGCCGGCCTTGGAAAGATCTCCTTTGAGTATCCGGCCGATGTAAGTCGCATTCGCGACAAAAGCGAACGTTGTCGCGAAGAACAGCGCGATCAGGTTCAAATCCGCGAACCGGTATTCCAGCAGGATCGATCCAACGATCGTGATCGCCAATGCGATCAAAGCGGGAAGCACCAGTTGCTTGAAGAATTTCCTTCGATCGCTGTTCTTCCAGCGCAAGTATTGCGTGAATGCGATCAGTAGTGAGATGATGAACGCGAACGGCAACTGCCATTTGTTGTAATGAGAGATCGCATCACCCGGCGGCGCCAATTGCGCATTCGCAAGTCCTTCGACGAAGGAGCTTCCGGTCTTTTCTGCGAGCCAGGTCAGCGGTTTCGAGAACGGTTCAAGAAGAAGATTGAACACGGGCACCGAAGTGCTGAAGGTGATCTGCGCAGCGCTCACGAGCAGCACCAGCGAAGCGATGAAGATCCAGAACTCGCGCGACCACAGTTCCTCTTCCGCCGTGGCAGCGGAGAAGTCGCGCCTGTAAGCGCCCACGAGCATCGCGATCGAGACGGCAGCGAAAAGCAGGATCGCAGCCACCTGCACTTCAAGCAGGATCCCGATCAGGAAGAGCATGAGGCAGACGAACGCATAGAAACCGCGCTGTTTCCGATCACCGATCATCATGGCGATCGCAAGGGCGATGAAGAAGAGAAGGAAGATCAGCAACCCGGGAAGCATTCCATCGCCCGTGAAGCTGTGAACGCTGGTATCGCCAAGCACGCCGCTGCGCGTGAGGAAAGTGGAATAGAGGACGAGGATGAAGGTGATCAGCGTAAGCAGGAACGTGCTGAAGAGCGGATCCGATCGTTTTTCTCCCGGTTTCGGATCACGCCGGTTGATCAGCATCAAATGTCCTGCGCCAACGAGTGTGATCCACGGAACAAGCGATGCGTTCTCCACCGGATCCCACGCCCAGAATCCACCGAAACTGAGCGCTTCGTACGCCCATGCTCCGCCCATCAGGATCCCGGTTCCCAGGATCATCACGCCGAAGAACGTCCAGGGCAGCGCAGGACGCATCCAGCCGCGCCGATCGCCGGTCCAAAGCCCGCCGATCGCATAGGCGAACGGAACTAGTGTAGCAGCGAATCCGAGGAAAAGCGTTGGCGGATGGATCACCATCCAATAATTCTGGAGCAGTGGATTCAATCCGCGGCCATCGGCAAATTGCGGGATCTGCTGCAGGTAGTTCGCCATGTACGTCCACGGCAGGCCAATGTTCTCCGGCAATTCTCGGATCAGCAGGAACGGACTGCTCCCCACGCGCACATCACCGACATAGATCCCGAGCAACATCGTCGCGAGGAAGACTTGGACGAGAGAGAAAATGGTCATCACCGGTGCTTCCCATTTTCCGGCGCGAGCGATCAGGATATTCCCGATCACCACATGCCAGAACGTCCACAGCAGGAACGATCCTTCCTGGCCTTCCCAGAAGCAGGAGAGAATGAATTCCATCGGCATCGATCGATTGCTGTGCTTCCACACGTAATCGTATTCGAACCAATGGCTGAACAGCATGATGAAAAGCACCACCACGATCCCGATCACCGCAGCGGAATGAAGCCTGAAACCGATCCGGCCCACGCTGTTCCATTCAAGCGAATTGCGCTGCGTGGCTAAGAAGTAGGCGATCACGCCGAGGATCGCGCCCACGAACGAAACGATCGTGAAAAGATGACCCAATTCACCGGCCCAAACGTGTTCCCCTATGTACTGGATCTCTTCCATTCCTCAGTTGTCCGTTGTCTGTTGTCCCGTCAGGCAACATTCAACTCTTCATTCCTTCGATCCTTCGACTCCGCTCAGGATGAGCTTCAACATTCATCCTTCAGCCTTCATCCTTCAGCCCTCAACCATCCCTCCCTCATTGTACTTGCTCGGGCATTTCATCAACATGTCGCGCGCGATGAAATCGCCTTCGGGCGTGGCCTTTCCGATCAGCACAAGTCTTTCGCTTCGCTCGAAGTCCTGCGGTTTTGCTTTTTCGAGATGGACGCGGCAGGTGCGGCCTTCAAGGTCCTGCATGGTGAAGCTGGTAAGGCTTGCGTTCAGGCTTGGTTCATACACGATCTCCTTCGACCGGTCGAGCACGCCCACGACATGATATTCCTTTCCAGGATTGGCGATCGCTTGTTCCAGATCGGCGTAAGTGCTGCTATCGTAAAGCGAACCCACAAGTGCGCCGATCGCGACAGCGATGATGATGATGGCGATGATGTGACTTCTTTTCATGTTCGGTCCAACGTTCCCTTTCCGCGGTTTATTCTCTCTTCCAATGCGCCCAATCTCCGGTCCTGAAGAAAGAGCCAGATACCAATGCCAAGGATCATGATCCCCACCACGGCGGCCACGGTGTTGAATTTACCGCTGGAATAAAGGACTTCCTCGATCCATTCAGGTGCAGTGTTCTGAGCGTTCATCACGGCGGGCATGATCATGCAGAGTATCAGCGCGATCGGCTGCTTCAGGTTCATCGATCTCATTTCACGATCTTGTAAGCTGTGGTCTTCCGGACGGCCATCGATCCCGATCCCTCGAGTTCATCCAACCTGCAATGTGCATCCTTCATCCTTCGCCGCAATTGGAACATCCAGATGCCAAGGAGGATCCAGCCGGCCGTGGCCGGGTAGAACACCATGCGCAGATTGTCATCCAGATCATATTGATCGAAGGCTGGATTTCCGCCGCTTCCGGGATGAAGGCTGTCCACGGCGTTCAACCGTGGGATCACCATGAGGAAAAGCACAAGCAGCATGAATGCGAAGATGTTGTAGACGGCGGAAAGTCTTGCGCGGCGGTACGGCTCCGGCACCGATCCGCGCAGCACGAGGTACGCCAGGTAGATCAGAGCAGTTACCGCGGCTCCGTTCAGCTTCACATCGTTGGTCCACCAGGCGCCCCAGGTAGCACGCGCCCAAACCGCACCTGTTGCAAGACCCAGGAAACAGAACAACAGGCCCACATGCACCGCTGCGGCAGCGGCCCGATCGGGAGCGATCTCATTGCGGCGCAGGGTGATGATGCTGAAGCCGAGCGAGATCGCCATCAGCGTCATCATCGTGAACCACATCGGTACATGGAAATTCAGGTTGCGGATCGTTTCGTAGAGGATGCTGCGGTTCGGGAAATTGAAATCATCGGATCCGAGCGTGGTGTTCAATGCCGCTCCACATTGCATTGGTTCGATGCCGTTGCCGGTGGAAGAATGGAAGATCGCATTCGGCAGGCCCAAACGGCCGTTCTCATTGTGAACGACGATGGAACTGAGATGATCCTTCACGCCAGCAGGGACCTCGAATTGTGCGGAAAGTGAATTGGATCCTTCAATTGAAACGGAGGAAGCACAGATCCGATCCTCGCCATTGATCAGGTACACCTGATCGCGATCGGAGAACGAGGTGTTGTAACCGGTAATGCTGAAGCTGTTCGGTCCAGGACCGGTGCGATCGGGTGAAACGTGCACCAGGGCAGGGGCGAGGGGAGCGCGCAGTGCTGCCACCGATGCGCCGGCGAGCAGAACGATCGCTGCGATCTTCCACCACCAATGAGCAAGGGTATTCTTGGCTGTACGGCTCATTCCACCGGAGGTGGCACTCCTCCGATCAATCACGCCAAAGGTACGGGAAGAGCAGCCACGCCAATGTAATGGTGATCACATCGAGCAACCCGGTGCCTGCAAAGTAGGTGCTGGTAACACTCCAGGCAACACCGTCCAGCGCCAGTTTGCTCGCACGCATGATCGAGAGAAGCATGGGCAGTACGAGAGGGAAACCCAGGATCGCCATAAGCCCGATCCCATTGCCGGCGCGTGCAGCGATCGCGGAGATGAGGGTGAGCACCGTGGCGAAACCGATCGCACCGAGCACCACCGCGAGCAGGAACTGGCCCAGGTCCGCATCGCGCAAGGCATGGCTTCCGAGGAAAAGTGAATAGAACAGGAAACTGAGCAACCCGAGCACCACCATGGTGATCGCGTTGTAGATGGTGCGTGCCAGCACCAGGCTGCGCGGATGCACCAGCGTATACAGGTACAACTGCCGCCCCTGATCCTCGCGCTGGAACGATCGCGAGAGCGCATTGAAGGCGGCGAAGAGAAGAATGATCCAGAACAAGGCGTTCCAGGTTGAAACGGATAGCTCACCGCGAACGGCCAGATAGGCCACATAGATCGCACTGATCACATAGAGCAGCATGCCGCCCCAGGCCGAGCGCTGGCGAAGGTCCAGGGCGAATTCGAGCTTCAGGATGTGGAAGATCTCGCCCGTTCGCATCTGGGAGCGAAGGTAGATGCGAAGCTCTTTCGGCCCGGATGAGATGCCGGTGATGCGGATGAAGTAGCCGTAGAGGCCGACAGATCGAAATACCCGGCCGACAGGCGATAACAGAAGTATCAGTGAGCGCGATCCTGCGGTAGGACAAATGTTCCTTGCGATCGTTACGCTGGATCCTGCGATCATCGGGCATGAGCGCCCACTTGTCGAAATGTTAAAATGGCACGGCCTGTAAGGGGAAGGAACCGCCTCATAATTCCCCAACTTCGGCCCCCGAAATCAAAGACCCGTTAGGAACATGATGACTAGGATCACAGCCGCATTGCTCTTGGTGTGCACCTCGATCTTCAGCCACGGCACCACGTACTACATCTCGCATAACGGAAGCGATTCCAATAGCGGGACCTCACAGAGCTCTCCCTGGCGGAACATCTCCCGGCTTTCACAGGTGATGTACGGTTACCAGCCTGGCGATCAGATCCTCTTCGAACGTGGCGGCATCTACCATGGACAGATCGAGATACCGAACAGCGGAACAAGTTCACAGCCGATCGTGGTGGGCGCGTATGGATCGGGCGAGAACCCGATCATTTCTGGCGGAGTACCAGTGTTGAACTGGGTGCAACACTCCGGGAATATCTGGCGCGCGGCACTTTCAACGGCACCGAAATACGTGCTGGTGAACAACGAACCGATGACCCTCGCCCGTTACCCCAATACGGGATTCATCCATAGTGAGGAAGGAAGCAATTCCCACGTACGCAATTCCAGCCTCAACCAGGGCAGCGGGCATTGGACAGGGGCCACACTGCACATCCGCACCACGAACTGGTGCTACGAAACAGCTACGATAACCGGTTCATCCAGCAACGGTACGCTCTATTTCAATTCGATGTATTCCAACATCGGCAACCACGACTGGGGTTTCTTCCTGTCGAACAAACTGAGCCAGCTGGACATGGCGGGTGAATGGTACCACGATGCGGCCACCGGCCAGTTGTACCTGTGGGCACCCAACAACGCGAACCCCAACACGCTCACCGTACATGCATCGATCTATGCGAAAGGGGTGATCGCACACTGGCAGCGTTCGCACATCAAGGTCGAGAACCTCACCATTCAAGGGCACACTTCCGCAGCGATCGGCACTGAAGGCGCCTACAATGTGACGGTGCAGAATTGTGTGCTGCGCCATTGCTACAATGGGATCTTCAGTTCCGGCGGCAACAACGTGTACAAGGACCTTACGATCGAGAATACCTACGCCACCGGTTTGAACATCCTTGACAGCAATACGCTGATCGAGGACAACGTACTGAGCGATATCGCCGTGCATGCCGGGATGGGAGAGGACCTTTGGGGCCATATGGGGATAAATGCGACCGGCGCGGGAACGATCGTGCGCGGCAACCGGCTCACCAACATCGGTTACATCGGCATCAGCATCAAGAACAATGTGTTGTGCGAGAAGAACGTCGTGAGCAACGCCACATCCATCCTGAACGATGGGGCCGGTATCGCCTTCGATCATTGCGATGGTGTGATCGTGCGGGACAACATCGTGAAGGACCTGGTCGGTTCGCTGGAAAGTGTGGCCACCAGCCATTCGGTGTATTATCCGGTATGCTTCGGGATCTACTTCGGCAATACCACCATCAAGAACACGATCGTTCAGCGTAATACGGTCACACGGTGCAATGGAGCAGGCATCCACGTGGACCATACCATGGTGGCGACCGGCAACCAGATCAAGGATAATGTGGTGTTCAACAACAACGTTCAATTGAGCGTTTCCGACTTCTCCAACTACAATGGGCCGGGCGCCACGCCACCCTACTACGTGCCCAACTTCAACACGGTGTACAGTGGCAACATCCTTTATTCCGTGAAAGAGGAACAGTTGTGCATGCGCTTCTATGAAGTGAACTCCTCACAGCACGTTGATTTCGGTACGTTCACCAACAACAAGTACTATAACCCGTACCAGGAATTGAGCATCATGATCCGTAATTCCATGGGTGCCGGAACGAAGTACTTCACACTTGAGCGCTGGCAGAGCACCTATGGTGAGGATGCTGGATCCACCCGCAGCCCGCTTCGCCTGAGCAAGTTCACCACGGCTTCAGAGCTCTCCAACGATATGATCATAAACGGTGGGTTCGAAGATCAGTTGATCGATTGGACGATCTTCCCCTTCAATGGTCTGATCGAGATCGATCATGATTTTCTCGATGATGGCGCCTTGAAGGTGCATTTGCCGAACAACAGCCAGTACAATTCGCTGAATGTGCGCAACCCTGATCTGTTCAGCATGCAGAACGGCCAATGGTACCGCATGCGGTTAAGCATCCAATCCGATCTGCACGGCATCATGCGGGCCGGCGTGAAAGGTGTTTCACAGCTCACCGGTGGTTACGAGATCGGTGAGAAGGAGATCCCCTTCTCACCCGAACGCCGTGACCTGGAATTCTACTTCCAGGCCTCGCTCTCCGATCAGGCGATGCTGCAACTGGCCAACGATTTCGAACATCCACGTTATTGGGTCGACAACATCCAACTCCATCGCGTGACCGTGCAGGAGCTCGATCCCTTGAACGATCATAGATTGTTCTACAACGAGCTCACCGTTGCTCAGACCTATTCACTGCCAAGCGGTTGCTGGTCCGATGTGAACGGCAATGTGCTGTCGGGTGACTTCACGTTGCAACCTTACACCTCGAAGATCATCTATCGCATCACTGGCAGCGGTTGCGGTGCGCCTGTGGCCGGCCATACCGTGGGCGCGAAAGTGATGCTCGGTGGTGCGCTCACCCAGGCCGGTACCATGCGCACCGATCTGAACGACAGCGATCTTTTGCCAGGCACGGAACCATACAGCGCCATGGGCATCGCATTGGAGAATCCTGGTGCGCAGATCTCATCGGGCGTGCTCGCCCAAACAGGGCCGAACGCAGTGGTGGATTGGATCTTCCTTGAATTGCGTGAACCTTCCGGGTATTCGGTGGCCGCACGCCGCGCAGCATTGGTGAAGGCCAACGGTGAAGTGATCGCGCCCGATGGTTCACCGCAGATCCCGTTCTCGGTGCCAACGCAGGGTAAGCATCTCGCGATCGGCCACCGCAACCACCTTTCGATCATGACCGCATCACCGATCGCCAGCAATGCGCAGGTGATCGATCTCACCACTTCCGCCACACTCACCTATGGTACCAGCGCCCGCATGACGTACAATGGAATGCGCGCGCTATGGCCCGGTGATGTGAACGCCAACGGTGTGATCAGCTATACCAACGGCGGCAATGATCGCGATGAAGTGCTCATCGCGATCGGCTCGGTGGTGCCCTCACAGATCAGCACCGGCTACTTGAACGAGGATGTGAACCTTGATGGTATCGCCAAGTACACCGGCACGAGCAATGATCGGGATGTGATCCTGATCGCCATCGGAGGTACGGTGCCTACTGCGATCCGGCAGGCGCAGATGCCTTGATCGATCCGTTCGGTATCTCGATCCCGCAGTTCGCATAGGGCTGCGGGATCCTTCTTTTCAGATCCGTTCGAACGTTTCCACGGGCACCCAGCCGACATTCCCGTTCAACAGGCTGATCTCGGCCCAATCGCCGCTCTGTTGGAGCACGTTCACCTTGATCCCCTTGTGGATCACGAAGAGCGTGGTGGCGGTGGCGGCAGGTTCGCTGCGCACGTCCACCACCGGTGCAAGAAGGATCGCTTCACCATCATCGTTCAGGTGCCGGTGGGCGGCAACACCGAACAATACCGAGACGGCGGTCGCAAGTAAGCTGACCGCTGCGATGGCAAGGAGACTGCGCCGTATTACCGGCCGTGCGCTTACCCATGCACCGATCAAGAGCAGTATGGTGATGCACCAGATCCATACCGAACGCCATGCCCATTGATCGAGGTCGCTTCCGCCGAAGAAACGACCCACGGTATTGCCGAGCGATGCCCGTGGCATCTCGTTCACGCGATCCACGATCTGTTGTCGTGCCAGCTCAAGATTGTTCCTGATGTCCTCATCGCCGGGCGCGAGTTTCAGCGCTCGTTCATAATGCAGGATCGCACGGGGTATGTCCTGCAACTTGAAATGGCAGTTGCCGATGTTGTATTGAAGACCTGCCGAGTTGTAAGCGGTGAGCACCGAATCGTACAGATGCAGGGCGAGCGAATGATCGCCTGCGGAATAGGCGCGATCGGCTTGCGCGGTGAGCGAATCGGCAGCGGCACGGTCCATCGCGCCGGCCGTGATGGCGATCGAAAGAAGGAGTGCCGGAAGAAGGGTGCGCCCGATCATGATCGTGATGTTCGTTCAATGTTCCCGATCAATTCCACGGCCTGTTCGTAAAGGTCGCGCCGCGGCCGATCCTCCACGGGTGCGAACCGTGCCATGTCACAGGCCGCGATCAGATCCACATACCGGTCCGCGATCGATCCCCCATCGGGCAGGGCGGCGAGCTTTTCCTTCAGCGTTGTGGCGTTCACATCGGCGACCCCAAGGGAGAACTTGTCCGCGAGATAACCGTTGAGCGCCTTGCTCAGCGCAGCATAGAAAGGCTCTTTCCGATCCTGTTGCAATGCTTTTTCAGCTTCGGAAAGTCTCTTTCTTGCGATCCGATCCGCTTTTTTCCGGCGCGTACCGGCCTCGTCCGCGCGCTCCGCTTCGTTCCTTCCATGCCACGCGAGAAATAGCAGGAATCCCAACGCCGGGGTTGCCATCGCCGCCCACCATTGCACAGATCCGAAGAAGCTGCTGCCATGGGGACGCAGATCGAGGTCGCCGGTGCGGATGTACCTGATGTCGTGATCGATGACCTGCACCTCGCGGCCGGTTCGCGGTGTGCCGCTCGCCTGGGGTGTTCCCGTGCCAGGTGATACTTCGATCCTGATCGGCTCCTTGGACAGGGATCGGTACTGCCCCGTACGCGTGTCGAAATAGCTCATTCCGATCGGGCCGATCTCGTAGATGCCTTCATGCCGTGGGATCACCAGGTATTGGAACTCACGAGATCCAGACATGCCGTTCTCCGTCGTGTTGATCTTGTCGTTCACTTTTGGATCGTACACTTCGAGATCCGTTGGGAACGCGATGGATGGTGCGTCCAGCAATTTCAGGTTCGCGCGGCCGCTTATGCGCACGTTCATCTCGATCGCTTCGTTCGCCTGCAGTTGCGTGCGATCCACTTCCACGGAAAGATCCAATTCGCCCACCGCGCCTGAGAAATCGGCCGGTGCGCCGGGTGGAAGGTCCATGGCGATCAGCTCCGCCGGATTGCTCGCGATCCGTATGGTGGTGCCGCGGGAGAAGAAAGATCGGTTCACCACGCAGGTGAGTTCCGCAGGTTCGATCCGCAGTCTGCCGGCGCGTTGCGCGAACAACAGTTGTTTCTTCAGAACGGCCACGCGGTACTGCACACCGTTCACGGTTTCCGGCCTATCCTCCCAACCGTCGTTCTGCAGTTCGATATCCTCGGACCAGAAACCGTTGAGCGCAGGCAGATCATATTTCGAGAGCTCGATGTTCGGGTAGCGGGAGTAGAGCACGTAGCTGGCCACCACCTGTTCGCCCACATATGCCTTGTTCTTGGAAAGTGCGATCGTAACGAAAAGGTTCGGATCGCGTTGCTGGCCTTGTGCGGCGCCGGGATCGGTGGGCCGCGAGTTCCCTTTCACCACTTCGATCGTGATCGGATCGGTCTGTATTATCCCGCCGCCCACGCGCACTTTCGCCGCGCCGATCGTGTATGTGCCCGGTTGCGTCGCGGTGATCACCCACGTACGCGAAACGGAACTGCTCATGCGTCCGTTCACGTAATTGAAACTGCTGCTCTCGAACGGACCTTGCAGGATCACAAGTCCGCCAAGGTCCGGTGGCGTGAATTGTTCCTGGCTGTTGGTGAGCGCCACGGTGAGTTTGATGTGTTCCCCGGTCGCGATGGAATTGCGATCCACCGTGGCGGTGAAGGTGATCTCCTGCGCAGCGCCTGTGAACGCGATCAACATCGCGAACAGCACCAATGTTCTTCCGATCAATGCCATGTCCTCACCAATCCTTTTCGATCGGCACACGTGTGGCCGGCCTTTGCTTCATCCGCACCTTGTCCTGCACTTCCTTTTCCTTCCGATCCAAGGCATCGAGCATTCGGCGTGCATCCTGCGGTGCGATGCTTCCAGGTTTCCGCTGCTGCCCTTGCTGTTGCTGATCTTCCTGCCGGGGTCGTTCCTTCTCTTCACCGTTCTTTTCGTTCCGATCGGGTTCTTTTTGCCGGCCTTGGTCCTGCTGCTGTTCGTTCCTCTCCTGATCCTTTTGCTTATCCTGTTCCTGCTGCTCTTTTTGTTGCTGCTCTTGTTCCTGCTGTTGTTGTTCTTCCTTCAGCAGTTCCTCGGCGAGTTTCAGCATGCGCGGATCGCCCGGATATTGGCGCAGACCCCGATCGAGCGTGCGAAGGGCGGTGAGCTTGTCCACCTTGAGGTATTCGCGTGATGCACGGTTGAAAAGATCCAACGCGGTGGTATCCTGCGCCTGCACACCGATCGCGAGCAGATAGATGCAGATGATATGTGCCATAAGGCTCTTCACTTCGCTTGGGCGGCTTTCGTCACGACATCCAATTTATCGATGTACTCCTTTTTGCTCGCCAGGGTGGGATCTTCCTGCAGCCCGCGCTGGAGCAGATCCAATGCCTCTTTGAACTTGTATTCCTCCACCAGCCGATCGGCCTGCTCGAGCAACTGCCGTGCGCGTGCGCTCAATTCCTGGTCCTTTTTTTCCCGATCCTTCCGTTCCCGTTCCTTTTTCCTTGCATCGAGCGATCGCTGCGCAAGGGCCAGGTTATATCGCGTGTCCTCGTCGGTGGGATCTCGTCGCAATGCGGCCCGGTAGGCCTTCACGCTCTCTGTGAGCGCCGAATCGGAAAGTTGAACGTTCCGTTGCTGTTCCTTCCGCAGTGAATCGCGCACCACGGCGAGCCGCACTTTTCCGGTGATGTCGTCGCCTTCCATCCTGATCGCAGCGATGTCCTTATCGAGCCCGGTGGAAAGACTGTCCGCTTCGCGCGATCGGAGCATCCAGGAGTTACCAAGATCGTGGAACGCATCGGCGATCAGACCGCTGTCCGCAGGCATTTCGGTGGTGGCGATGGATCGTTCCACGGCTTCGCCCATGTTCCTGGATCGGTAGGCGGCCTTGGCTGAGTTATGGAGCGCGCGCGGATCGAACGCGGCCCGGTCGTATGCATCGATCGCTCGATCGAACTGTTCAGCGGCGTAGCTGGAATTACCTTCCCGGATCGCTTCGGCGGCCAGCCTCTCCTGCCGATCACCACAGGCACAGAGCATCAGCATCGCTATGGGCAGCCACCTGTTCATCGTGCAAGTTGAATGAACGGGCGTTGCGGGCGGCGCTCACCGAATGCCATGGATAGTACGATCATGGCCAGGCCGATCCCCAGCGGGTACTGGAACCGGCTTTCGTGCGCGGTGAATTGCCAGGTGCCGATCTCTGTCCTGTCCATGGATCGCAGCTCATCGATCAGTGCACCGATCCCGATGTCCGCTTGTGAAGCGCGTATGTAGGTGCCATTTCCGGCGGTGGCGATCTGCTGGAGCATCGGTTCGTTCAGCCGGCTCACCACCGTACTGCCGTTCGCATCCTTCTTGAAACCGATCACCTGGCCGCCACGCTTCACCGGTATGGGAGCACCCTGCGGCGTACCCATGCCGATCGTATGTACGATTATCCCGCTCTCCGCGGCGGTGCGTGCAGCGCCTTCGGCATCATCCTCATGGTTCTCTCCATCGGTGACCACGATGATCGCACGGCTGCCGGGTTCCTCCAGATCGAAGCTTTCGCGGGCCAGATCGATGGCGGTGCCGATAGCGGTGCCTTGGGTTCCCACCGCATCCGTGGTAACGGAGGAAAGGAACAGTTCCGCCGCGGAACGATCGGTGGTGATCGGCAGTTGCACGAAGGCTTCACCGGCGAACACCACGATGCCAAGCCTGTCGCCTTTCAATTCCGAGATCAGTTTTGAAAGTCCGCGGCGTGCGAGTTCGATCCGGCTTGGCCGCAGATCCTGCGCGAGCATGCTGTTGCTCACATCCACCGCCACGATCAGGTCCACGCCCTCCGATCGCACTTCTTCCAGCCGTGTGCCGAATTGTGGGCCGGCGAGTGCGAGTACCACCATTCCGAGGCCATGGCGCAGCAGCAGGAATTTCAGGATCATACGGGTGGTCGAAACACCCGGCACGGTATGCAGCGCCGTATGGTGTGAAGTGAAGCGGCGTATCGCGCGATCGCGCCAGGCGAGATGCAGCAGGAAGATGATGGAGAGCACCGGCCCGATGAACAGCGCCTTCAGGAACTGCGGATCCTCGAAACGGAAGGCCGGTATATCGCGGAGCAGGAAATACCACAGGGCAAGAAGCAGCGCCGCGAGCAAGGCCTCCAGCACAAGTACCACGGTGATCGCGGCGCCAAGGTGATATGGACCTTTCCGGTTCATGTGAGTGAGCGAAGGATGCTGCGATCGAGCAGGAAGCCGAACAGCAGGAGGCCGGTGCCACCGATCACGAACGGTGCGAACTCCTCGGTGCGCATGCTGTGCTCGGTCACCTTCTCGATCGTTTTCTCCATCCTGTCGATCTGCTTGTAGATCTCCTGAAGTTTGCGTTCATCGGTGGCGCGGAAATATTCGCCACCTGTTATTTCCGCGACCTGGCGCATCATGGGTTCATCAAGGTCCACTTCCACGTAATCGAAACGGAACTGGCCATTGGGGTAACGCGCGATCGGTGAAAGCGCCCTGCCCTTTGTGCCCACACCGATCGTATACACACGTATGCCCAGTTGAGCTGCTATATGCGCCGCATCGATCGGCTGTATGGTACCGGCATTGTTCACGCCATCGGTGAGCAGGATCACCACCCTGCTCTTCGCTTCACTCTCGCGCAACCGGTTCACCGCGGTGGCGAGGCCCATTCCCACGGCGGTCCCGCCTTCGATCAACCCGCTGCGCGCCTTCAGGAAAAGATCGGTAAGTACGCGATGGTCCGTGGTGAGCGGGCATTGCGTGAACGCTTCACCTTCGTACAATACCAATCCGATGCGATCGTCCGGCCGGCCTTCGATGAATTCGATCCCCATCCTTTTCGAGGCCTCCAACCGATCGGGCTGCAGATCCCGCGCGAGCATGCTCACGGAAACATCCAGTGCGATCATGATATCGATCCCTTCACGTTCAACATCCTGCCAGCTGTTCCTGCTCTGCGGACGCGCCATGGCCAGGCAGAGAAGTGAAGTCCCCAACAGATAGGTACTGAAGGGAAGTGGCCGCAGGAAAGTGAGGGGATCCAGTGGCCCGTTCACCAGCACGGGCAGGGTGGACAGGGGGATCTTTGGCGCATGGCGTGAACGCAGCAGGTAGAAGCACGCGGTGAGCCAAACCGGAATGAGCAGGTAGATCAACTGCGGATGTGCCAGCTCGTATCGCCGCAGCAGGTACAAGGCCGCCAGGGCGGTGCCGATCGCGGCGATCACGATCCAGAACAACGCGATATTACGGTCCCTGTCACGCATCGATCGGTGCATTTCTCCTCATGGCGGTCCCTTCCACGAAACGGATCGCGTTCTGCAACACCTGTTCATTCTCAGCAGGGGCCGGAACGAACTTAGCGAACTTCACCATGTCCGATAGCTCGAGGATGTTGCGCAGCCGCGCCAATTGATCGCGATCGATCGGGCCCACGCGCAATTCCTTCACAAGTTCATCGGTGGTGCTTTCAAGGGCCGGCACTTCGAACCTTTCCTCGGTGTAGGCACGCAGCAGATCGGTGATGCGCGAGTGATACTCCTTGTGCGATCCGTTCTGCCATAACCTTTCCTTCTCCACTTCGCGCAGTTGCGCGAGGATCCGTTCATGGATCGGCACTTCCGGTGTTGCTGCAGGCACGTGTGTGATCACCGGCCTGTTGCGCCACCACCGTACCAGCCCGATGGCGAGCCCGATAGCCGCCGCGATCGCCAGCAGCCACGGCCAGTAACCTTGCAGCCATTGCACCGGGTCGAACGCTACCTCGTGGATCGGCTTGATGTCGCGCAGCTGCGGATCGGCGCCGAGGTCCACGCCGCGCACTTCGAGCAATTGCGGTGTGGTCTCATGATCCTGGCCTTCCAGTTTGAAGATGAACGGTGGGATGGCCCAGAAACCGGTGTCGAACGACGTGATGGCAAGTGTCTGTGAAAGTTGAACGCGATCCGCAGGTGTGCCGGTCGCGATCGAAAGCGTATCGATGGAGGAGACCTTCACCACTTCGATCCTGCCGATCGTATCAGGTATCTGCGGCCACGCGATGTTGGTGCGCAGCTGATCGTGCGATAGATCGATCGCGAGTGTGATGATCGCCTGTTCGCCGATGCGGATCGTTGTGGTATCGAGCAGCGCCACGGGCACCTGCGCGGTGAGCACGAAGGGCAGAAGGATCGCGATGACCGCCGGGCATCTCATCGTTTTCCTTCACGTTGTTTCAACAGGTTGATCAAGGGTTTGATATAGCCTTGCTGCGTATCGATCACCGCATTGTCCACGCCCGATCGGCGAAGCAGTTCACGCGTGCGATGCTGGTGCTTCAAGGCCGCGGCACGGTAGGCGGTGCGCACGACGCGGCTTCCCGTATCCACCCAGCGCACATGGCCGGTCTCTGGATCGGTGAATTGGACCAGGCCCACGTTGGGCAGTTCCTCTTCACGCGGATCCACTGTGCGCAGCACAACCAGATCATGCCGGCGGTTGGCGATCTTCAGCACGTTCTCGTAACCGCTGTCCATCATGTCGCTTATCAGGAAGGCGATGGACCGTTTCTTGATCACGTTGTTCAAGTACCGCAGCGCCCCGGTTATGTCGGTGCCTTTCCCCTTCGCGCGGAATTCGATCAGCTCACGTACCAGGCGCAATATGTGGCTTCTCCCTTTTTTCGGTGGAATGAATTTTTCCACGCGGTCGCTGAAAAGGATCAATCCGACCTTGTCATTGTTCTTGATCGCCGAGAAGGCGATGGTTGCGCACACTTCGGTGATCAGTTCACGTTTCAATTGTGCAGCGGTGCCGAAATCCTCCGACGCGCTCACATCGGCCACCAGCATCGCCGTTAGCTCGCGCTCCTCTTCGAACACTTTCACGAACGGATGATCGAAGCGCGCGGTAACGTTCCAATCGATCGTGCGCACCTCATCGCCGGGGACATATTCGCGTACCTCACTGAAGGTCATTCCACGGCCCTTGAACGCGCTGTGATATTCGCCCGAGAAGATGTGCTCGCTCAGTCCGCGGGTCTTCAGCTCAACAAGCCTCACCTTGCGCAACAGTTCCTTGGTATGTTGTGCCGTAGCCATGTTCCGATCGGTGGATCCGGTCGTTCAGCGCCCGATCACGGCACTTCCACCGTGTTCAACACACGGCCTATGATCTCGTTCACGGTGATATTCTCGGCTTCGGCCTCGTAGGTGAGCCCGATCCGGTGCCGCAGAATATCGGGACATACTGCTCGGATGTCCTCCGGGATCACATAGCCGCGGCGTTTCGTGAACGCGTAGGCCTTGCCTGCCATGGCCATGCTGATGCTCGCACGCGGGCTCGCCCCGAAACCGATCAACGAGCCGAGATCGGAAAGTTTGTACTGATCGGGTTTGCGCGTGGCGTACACGATATCCACGATGTACTGCTCGATCTTCTCGTCCATGTACACTTCGCGCACAAGGCTTCGCGCTGCGAGGATCTCTTCGGGCCGCACCACTTTTTGTGGTTCCGGAAGTCCGCCGGGCCGCACGTTGTGTCGTATGATCAGTTTCTCCTCTTCCTTGCGCGGATAATCCAGCACGATCTTCAACATGAACCGATCGGTCTGTGCTTCGGGCAGCGGATACGTTCCTTCCTGTTCGATCGGGTTCATGGTGGCCAGCACCAGGAACGGTTGTGGCAGCGCGTAGGTCTGCATGCCGATCGTGACCTGTCTTTCCTGCATCGCTTCGAGAAGCGCGCTCTGCACCTTGGCCGGCGCGCGGTTGATCTCATCGGCAAGCACGAAATTGCTGAAGATCGGGCCTTTCCTCACCGTGAATTCCTCGTTGCGCTGGCTGTAGATCATGGTGCCGATCAGGTCGGCCGGCAGCAGATCGGGTGTGAACTGGATGCGGCTGAAATCAACGTCCACGGTGCGTGCGAGCGCCTTTATCGCCATGGTCTTCGCCAGTCCGGGAACGCCTTCCAGCAGGATGTGTCCATCGGCGAGCAGGGCCACGAGCAGCTTCTGCACCATGTCCTTCTGGCCCACGATCACCTTTTCCATTTCGCGATCGATGAGATCAACGAAACCGCTCGCCTCCTGAATTCGATCGTTAAGCGCCCGGATGCTCTCTGATGTTACGGATCGCTGGGTATCGGGGAGCATGTGATCCATGTTCGTTCTCGATCTTTTGTTCGTGAACGCACAAAATTCCGAGGCATATTCCGCTGGAGATCAGCATTACAGTTAAAGTCTGTTAAGATCAGAGGAGGGATTTGATATCATTTTCAAATAAGATCCGCGCAGCGCCGAATTATCAACAAACGCATTCCCTGCGAAGGCCGCGCATACCTTCGGCGGCATGGCGGAAAAGAAAGAACTGAGCCTGCAGCAAGCGATCGCGAGCGTGCGCGAATTCCATGATGCGTTCGGCATTGCCAATGCCTCCAGGCCCACTGGTGCGATCGGTGAGCGTGATGCATTGCTGCGCTACAAGTTGATACGGGAGGAGAACGAGGAATACCTGGATGCGGCCATGCGCGGCGACCTGGTGGAAGTGGCCGATGCGCTGGGCGACATACTTTACATCCTTTGCGGCACCTTGCTGAAACACGGCCTCGAGCACAAGATCGATGAGGTGTTCCGCGAGATCCAGCGAAGCAACATGAGCAAGCTGGATGCAGATGGAAGACCGATCTACCGCGACGATGGAAAAGTGTTGAAGAGCGACCGGTATTTCAAGCCGGACATCGCTGCGATCCTTCAGCACGAGCCGGAACACGCGGGGTGATCACGGCGATGGATCTGCCTTTTCTGCTTCGGCGCGCACGTGCTTCCTCCCTCTGGCGGATCGTTCTCAACCGGCTGCTTCCATGGAAGATCCCATTCAATGCGCCACATGGTTTTGAAGCGATCCCCATGCGTGATGGTGGCATCAAGGTGAAGATCCCTTTCTGGCGCGTGAACCGCAACCACATCCGCGGCATTCATGCGTGCGCAATGGCCACGGCCGCGGAAATGTGCAGCGGCCTTGCGATCATGGAGCATCTCGATCCGAAGGAATACAGGTTGATCATGCGCAGCCTGAAGATGGAATATCATTTCCAGGCGAAGAGGAGTGCTTTTGCGATCTGCGTTCCTCCGATCGGTGCGATCGAACAGCAGGTGATCCTTCCTCTGCGAACGCACCCTTCCATCGAAATGGAAAGCACCGTGCGCGTTGAGGATAGTGACGGGCAACACCTCGCCAACGGCACGATCGTGTGGCAGGTGAAGGAATGGGGCCAGGTTCGTACGAAGTTGTGATCGAGCCCCCTATCGCTGTGGAATTTGGTCCGGGGTCCCAGGAGTTGGATCTCCGTTCTGCGCCCACGCGCTGCGTGAAAGTGGGATCAGGAAGCCCAGTGAAATGATCGAGCCGCGGTTGTATTCCTTGATCCTGTCGATCGTGGCGCCGTTGATGTCCGTGAATACGATGTCATCGGAATGGATGTTGGTGATCCCGTACAGGTAGCGATAATTCAGGATCAGTCGGGGAACGCCCAACGCCACGGAAAGACCTGCTCCTCCAGCGATGAAGATCTCCGTAGGGGCCAGGAAAGTGTCCGGGAAATCCGATGTCCGATCCTGGAAATAGCTCAAGTACCAGGGGTTCGTTGAACGATACCTTGCGGTGAGCCCATAGGCCAGACCAGGGCCGAGCATTACCTCCCCCTGTACCTTGCCTGCTCCGATCCGTCCTTTTGCCAGGAGGGTCAGATCCACATAGTTCAAGGTGATCAGATCTTCATACTCCGAACTGCCGGCATATTTGTTCCCCTTCATCGTATATCCGATCTCGGGTTGCAGTGCGAAATGATCGCCCAGCATGATCTCGATCGGAAGACCGATCGAGATGCCGATCGTGTTCTTCGTGTTCTTTTTCAGCAGATCGGTCGTTCTATCCTCCGAAGCACCGAAGCCGCTGGTGAACAGGGAAACGCCGGCACGATCACCGATCGACACCTGCGCCTGGATGGGTTCCGCCTGAAGAAATAAGATCGTTATGCCCAGTTGGAACAGCGTTCTCATCGCCTTAAAATTTATCGTGAAGCTAGCGCGTGAACGCCAATTCGGTCATGTTGGTATTCCAGGTGTGATATTCACACGGATCCATCCGGGCCGCAGGGCTACTTTTGCCGCTCCCAGATCCATTCATCCAACGCGTGCCAGAAACGATCATCATCCTCGATCATGGTTCACAGTACACCCAGCTGATCGCAAGGCGTGTGCGCGAATTGAACGTGTACTGCGAGATCCATCCGTTCACCAAGGCGGCCGAGCTGGCAGCCGATCCCGATGTGAAGGGTTTCATCCTGAGCGGAAGTCCCAGCAGTGTGCACGAACCCAACGCGCCCGATACGGATCTTACAGGCATTCTCGGGCGCACACCGGTGCTCGCGGTCTGCTACGGGGCACAATTGCTTGCGAAACGCACCGGCGCCACGGTTGAACGGAGCAAAGTGCGCGAATACGGCCGTGCGCACCTGAGCACGATCGCGCCGAGCCACCTTTTCGATGGCATACAGGCGGGCACGCAGGTGTGGATGAGCCACGGCGACACCATCACCATACCGAGCGAGGCGATGGAGGTGATCGCGAGCACTCCTGAAGTTCCGGTGGCGGCCTACCGCCTGATGGACCGGATGACGTTCGCGGTGCAATTCCACCCGGAGGTGTACCATACGAGCGATGGGTTGCAGTTGCTTCACAACTTCGTGATCGGCATCTGTGGCTGCACGGCGGATTGGACCCCGCATGGTTTCGTGGAACACACGGTGCAAAGGCTGAAGGAACAGATCGGCGATGGCACCGTGGTGATGGCGCTCAGCGGCGGCGTGGACAGTTCGGTGGCCGCGCTCCTGCTCGATCGCGCGATCGGGGAAAAGCTCCACTGCATCTTCGTGGACAATGGCCTGTTGCGCAAGGATGAATACCAGCGCGTGCTGGAAAGCTACCAGCATCTCGGCCTTAACATCACCGGCGTTGATGCACGCGAGGAATTCTACCGCGCATTGAAGGGAAAAGAGGATCCGGAGGCGAAACGGAAAGCGATCGGAAGCACGTTCATCGATGTTTTCGATCGGGAAGCGCACCGGATCAAAGGCGTGCAATGGCTCGGCCAGGGAACGATCTATCCCGATGTGATCGAAAGCGTATCCGTCAACGGACCGAGCGTCACGATCAAAAGCCATCATAACGTGGGCGGCCTTCCGGCGCACATGAAGTTGAAAGTGGTGGAACCGTTGCGCCTTCTTTTCAAGGATGAAGTGCGTCGCGTAGGGAAGGAGCTCGCGCTCGATCCGAACATACTTGGCCGGCATCCGTTCCCAGGGCCAGGCCTGGCGATCCGGATATTGGGTGAGGTAACGCCGCAGAAAGTCGCGTTGTTGCAGGAAGTGGATCATATCTTCATCCAGGGCTTGCGCGAGGAAGGATTGTACGATCAGGTATGGCAGGCCGGCGCGATCCTTCTGCCGGTGAAGAGCGTGGGCGTGATGGGCGATGAGCGCACGTACGAACAGGCCGTGGCCTTGCGCGCGGTGAGCAGCACCGATGGCATGACGGCCGATTGGTGCCACCTGCCCTATGAATTCCTGGCACGGATCTCGAACAACATCATCAACCGCGTGCGCGGCGTGAACCGCGTGGTGTACGACATCAGCTCGAAACCACCAGCCACGATCGAATGGGAATGAAACACCGACCCATCTTCCAGGCATGTCTCCGGGCGGCGCGGCCCGTGGCTCTGTTGCTCTTCGTACTTGCAGCCTCCTTCATTCAAGCGCAGGAAGTACGCAACGTGAACGGGCGCAAACATTTCGTACATAAAGTCGAACAGGGGCAGACGCTCTATGCGATCAGCCGCACATATGCCGTGGGTGTGGAAGATATCGTGAAGGCGAATCCAACGGCCGCGGCCGGCCTATCGATCGGCCAGGAACTGCTGATCCCAGCCGATGCCGTGAACAGGAAGGAGGCGCGGAACGCGCCGAAACTCGCTGCCGATGGTGAGTTGATCCACACTGTTGCCAAACGCGAGACGATCTTCGGGATAGCACGCGATTACGGGATCGACATCAACCTGCTCCTGGAGCGAAATCCCGATCTGAACAGTGGCCTGCGTGAAGGCATGGAAGTGGTGATACCGGTGAAGCCACTGGCGCACACAGCGGATATTTCAACACGGCCTGCGGTACCGCAACGGATCCTGGACCATATCGTACAGCCTGGCGAGACCTTGTATTCACTGGGAAAACTCTACGTGGTTGATCCCAAGGCGATCGAGGCCGCGAACAATGGTCTGCCCGAAGGATTGAAGGCGGGGATGACGGTGAAGATCCCGCTACGCCACGGCGTTGAAGAGATCGAAGAAAGGCCGGACATGCCGGAAATGCGATCCACCTACAAGGTAGGCATGCTGCTGCCGTTCTCGGTGGATCGCAACGATAGTATCATCGCAGCGACCACCAATGATCCATCATTCCATGAACCTTCGCGGATCGCTGCGCAATTCTATGCCGGTGCATTGCTTGCGCTGGATTCACTGGAAAGGATCGGCCTTCGCGCCGATGTTTCCGTGTTGGATCTGGGCGATGACGCGAAGATCTGGACCCCCGTACTGCGCAGAACCGAGCTGTCGCAGATGGACCTGTTCATCGGCCCGTTCCACCGCACAGCGATCGAACAGCTTCTGAAGGTGAATCGCCAGGCGCACATCGTGTGCCCTGTACCGCAAGCCAGCAAATTGCTGTTGGGCAACCCCACCGTAAGCAAGGTTACGCCAACACGATCGGACCTGATCCGGCACACCGCCGCATACGTGGCGCACCGGCATGCGAAGGACAACATCATCATGCTGGCGCCTGACATCTTCGCTGACAAGGACATCCAGGACCAGATGCTGCGTGCTTTGCAGGAAGCACTGAACGGAAGGCCTGATCGTACGCGGGACAGTGTTCTTGTGATCCGCAAGGATCGAAAGGAGATCGCCAGCATCGCCGCTGCGCTCGATGCTTCAAAGATGAACGTGATCGTAGCGCCGAGCCAGGACATGGAGTTCGTTACCGCGATCGTGAACGCGCTGGAAGCGCAGACAGAGAAGCACCGGATCACGTTGGTGGGGCTGGAGAGCTGGTTGCAGTTCGAGACCGTCTCGGCCGAAGACCTCGATCGGTTGCAACTTGTGTTCGCATCATCCACGTTCATCGATCGGAACGATCCGGCAACGCAGCGCTTCATTCAGCAGTTCCGTGAACGTAACGACACGAGCCCGGACGAATATGCGTTCCTTGGGTTCGATGTCACTTTCCATTACCTGAAGGCGTTGATGACGCAAGGCGTGAACTTCGCCGGCCATATCTCCGAGGTGCACACCGATCCGCTGCACATGGAGTTCCGCATGGTGCAGGCCGGGCCGGAGAACGGCTTCCGCAACGAAGGCGCGATCATGCTGCGGTTGCAGGATCTGCAGCTGGTGCGCGCTCAGTGATCCTTCACCAGGTCTTCCGGCGAATCCGTTTGTAGCAGATCGGGGCGTTTTCGCAAGGCCCACCAGTGATCGAAGGAATTGCCGACGCCGAGCAAGGCCACCTGCAAGCCCAGGCCTTTGGCCTTGCGTACTTCGCCCGCATCGATCTCGCGATCATGGATCGTGATCCCTGTATAACGGGAAGTGATCGCCCGGTGCATCAGGTGTTCGGGATCCTTTCCATAGATGAACAGCGCGATCTGGTCGTTCTTCCGTTGCAGCAGCAGCAGGAAGTCATCGACCATGCATTCGATCATGAGCCTGCCCTTGAGCGATCGGTGCCTGTCCAGCTGCACGAGCGCATCGGTGAAAGCTTCAAGGTATGGCCACCATTCCGCGTGCGCGAACAGTTTGCAATCGAGCATGAAGATGGCATCGGGGTGAAGCTTCGCCGCGGTGAGCAGCAGGCTGTCAACACGTTCGATCCTGAAGGTACGGCCATCGATCTGCGGCGGGCATTCCTGTAATTCGATCCAACTCATTGAATTGATGATGCCGTTGCAGGCGGTAAGGCTGTTCAGGTCCTGATCGTGGTAGATCACCAAGACGCTGTCGCGCGTGAGCTGCACATCCAGCTCGATCCCATCGGCACCGATCTCGAGCGCGCTCAAAAGTGCTTCGCGTGAATTCTTCGGATGATCCAGCCCATCACCTGTTCCCGCATGTGCGATGATCTTCGTATCGCCTGGATCGATGGTGCAGGCCGAGAAGAGGAGTGCGATCGGGAAAATGGCCGGGATCCTGATCGCAGCGGTCATCGGGTGATGTCAATCGTCCAGTTCGATGTGTTCCCGCGGTCGTCGCTCACTTCGATCGCGAAGTTCTTCGTTCCGGTGAAGGTGGAATTCCGATCGAACTTATGAGTGAGCAGGTTCAATTTCGGCTCATAGTCCATGAGGATCCATTGTCCATCGATCGTTGCTTTCCAGGTGGAAACGCCTGATAGATCGTCCTGCACTTTGATGTTGAATTCCGAGCGGCCCTTCATGTCGGCCTTCAGATCCACATTCCTGATCGTGGGTGGGATCGTATCGATCATCACCGTGTAGTTCCCGAAGGACCTGGTCTGAGTCATGATGCTGCCATTTTCGAACCGGCCTCCGGCAGCCATGGGTTTGCCGGCATTGTCCAGCCTCACGATCAGGGCCTTGTTCCGCAGGCTGTCCGCCAGATCGGGCACGGCTATGGAAAGCTGGCTATGCAATTGGATCGGCGTGAGTGGATCGTGCAGCACATGCAACGGTGCGATCGCCTTCGGCGGAGCCTTGCGGCGCTCGTATTTCACGTATGCATCATCGTACAGCGCCAGCGCCGGAAGCTTCAACTCCACGCCTTCCTCCACCAGCAGGTTCTCGCGATCATACGGGAAGAAGCTGCCTTCGATCTTAGGCGTCGGCCACGAGAAGGCCTCGCTTGCAGGTGCTCCCTTCAACATGAATTCCAGTTGTGATGTATTGCCGTTCGCATCGGTGACAACGAATCGCACATGCCTTTCCTTACCGGGTTCGAGCACGATCCTTCCCTGCGCCTTCTCGTTCCCGTAGATCCTCAACTTGTTGTTCGGCAATTTGTAACATCGGTGATATTCCATGCTGTTGTTCTTGAACAGTGCATGGTCCATGTGTGCATTGCAGTAACGGTTGTGATCGAAGTTCACTTCGTTGAAGTGGGCGCTGAACGCAGGCACACTGTCCACGAACATCTCGATCTTGCGCACGCCGAACTTGTTGCTGCTGTTGTCATAACGGTCCAGCGTATGGATCGCAAGACCGACGGTGCCATATCCGGTGGGCACATCCCCCGGCTTCAATGAATATCTGCCTGCGCCACCCTGCACGGCGAATCCTTTCGCGGTGGCGGGATACGGTGCCGTGCACGAAGTGTCGTTCAATGCATAGATGCGGATCCCCTTGATCTCAGGCGGCGTATTGTCCTTCAGTTCATAACCGAACGCCTCGGGATCGAGCGCGTGTTGATCGGCGCTACGCCTGATCTCGAAATGCAGGTGCGGTCCCCGGCTTCCACCGGTATTCCCGCTAAGCCCGATCACATCCCCCTGAGCCACCGGAACCGCGTTCTTTTCGGGATAGATGTCGATGCTGAAGTCCTTCGCCTTGTATTGCGCATCGAGGCAGGCTTCGCCCGTGGCGCCCTGCAGCTCCTTCAAATGGCCATAAACTGAAGTGAGGCCGTTGGCGTGATCGATGTAGACCGCTTTTCCATAACCGAACGGGCTGATCTTGATGCGGGAGATCCAGCCATCTGCCACGGCCTTCACGGGGATTCCTTCCCGGCTTTCGGTACGCATATCCAACCCGGAATGGAAGTGGTCGTTGCGCGGTTCCATGAAGTTGCCGGAAAGCTCCAGCGGAATATCCATGGGATGGATGAAATTGAATTTCCCCGGCACTTCCTGCGCAGAGAGCTGCGATGCGAACAACGAACTGATGATCAGAGAATTGAGTTTCTTCGTCGATGTCATTTCAAAATTGGAGCGAAGGGATCGGGGAACGATCCGGCCATAAAGTGCGCAAGCTAGCCAGAAGGCCCCGGCGGCATTGGATCGCGTGGTCTTTACACATCAACAGTCTGGAGTTCAAAGAAATTGTACTGCATTCGGCGAGGCCGTCTATCTTTGGCAACGGACCATGTTCGGAAGAACCCGAAGGCCCAGTGATGAACACGTTCACGGATCGGTTGAACAATGTGAAGGAGCAGGTTTCGCGTCTTGTACGTGAGCACCGTCAGCTTCAGCAGCAGTTCGCCGAGCAGGAGAAAGCCGCCAGGGAACAGCAGCGCACGCTGCAGGTGCTCGAGGCACGTGTGAATGAACTGGAGCGGGAGAATGAAGTCCTCCGGAAAGCAGAACGGGCCGTTTCAAGCCCGGCAGATCCGGGAACGAAGGAAAGGATCGATGAACTGGTGGCTGAGATAGACCGTTGCCTGGAGTTATTGAAACCCGTAGAACGGTAGCGCCGTGGAAGAACGATCCATTCGAATAGAACTCGCAGGCCGGGCCTACCCGCTTACGATCCATCCCAATGAGGAGGAGAACGTGCGGAAGGTGGTGGCCGAGATCAATGAAAGCATCGCCCGCTTGAAGGCAGCTTACCCGCACACCGACAAGCAGGACCTGTTGGCGATGGCCGCCCTGGAAGTGACCACCCGTGCGCTCAACAGCACGGCCACCAGGCATGAGGCCGAAGCCGGGGAAGCCCTCAGCGACCTTGAGAAGATGCTTGCCGATCTGCGCGTTTGATCCCTTCGCTCCCGGGCCGATCGGCCTTCCGGAGAACGAACATGCGTCCGCTAAAACATAGTGGACCAAATGGACAACATAGTAGGTATAGTGATCGGGCTCCTCGTAGGCCTTCTGGGCGGTGGGGCCATCGTGTTCGTGGTGCTCAACAGCGTCATGAAGAAGCGCCGCGAAGGCATGCTGAAGGAAGCCGAGGCGGAAGCTGAAGCCATCAAGAAGGAGAAGATCGTTCAGGCCAAGGAGAAATTCCTTCAACTGAAGGAAGAGCATGAGAAGGAAGTACGCGAGCGGGAACGGCGGATCAACCAGGCGCAGGACAAGGCCAAGCAGCGCGAGCAGCAGTTGAGCCGCCAGCAGCAGGACCTTGCGAACAAGGAGAAGAACGTGGATCGGCTGAAGGAGGATCTCGAACAGAAGATCACCGGCCTCGATCGCCGCCGTGACGAGATCGAAAAGATGCACCACAAGCAGATCAACCTGCTCGAGAACATCAGCGGCCTCAATGCCGAAGAAGCCCGAAAACAGTTGATCGATTCATTGCGCGATGAGGCCCGCACCGCAGCGATGTCCACCATAAAGGATATCACCGAAGAGGCGAAGCTCACCGCGAACAAGGAAGCGAAACGGATCGTGATCCAAACGATCCAGCGCGTGGCCACCGAACATGCGATCGAGAATTCCGTGAGCGTATTCCACATCGACAACGATGATGTGAAAGGCCGGATCATCGGGCGCGAGGGAAGGAACATCAGGACCCTGGAGGAAGCCACCGGCGTGGAGATCATCGTGGACGATACGCCCGGCGCGATCATCCTGAGCTGTTTCGATGCCGTGCGCCGTGAAGTGGCGCGGCTCGCGCTTCATCAATTGGTGAAGGATGGCCGGATCCATCCGGCGCGGATCGAAGAAGTGGTCGGAAAGACGCGGAAACATCTGGAGGACGAGATCATCGAAGTGGGGAAGCGAACTTGCATCGATCTGGGGATCCATGGACTTCACGCTGAACTGATCCGCATGGTGGGCCGGATGAAATACCGCAGTTCCTATGGACAGAATTTGCTTCAGCACAGCCGTGAAGTAGCCAACCTCAGCGCGATCATGGCGGCGGAATTGGGATTGAACCCGAAGGCGGCGAAACGCGCAGGTTTGCTTCACGATATCGGGAAAGTGCCCGATGAGGATCCCGAATTGCCGCACGCGATCCTGGGCATGAAGCTGGCCGAGAAATTCGGCGAGAAACCGGATGTCTGCAACGCGATCGGTGCGCACCACGACGAGATCGAGATGACCACGCTCCTGAGCCCGATCGTTCAGGCTTGTGATGCGATCAGCGGTGCGCGGCCCGGTGCACGGCGCGAAGCCACGGAAGCATACATTCAGCGGTTGAAGGATCTCGAAAGCCTGGCGATGAGCTACGGCGGCGTAACGAAAGCCTTTGCGATCCAGGCCGGCCGTGAACTTCGCGTAATGGTGGAAAGTGAACGGATCAGCGATGCACAAAGCGATGAGCTGAGCATGCAGATCGCCGATCGGATCATGAACGAGATGACCTATCCCGGCCAGGTGAAGATCACCGTGATCCGCGAGAAACGTTCGGTGGCGGTGGCGAAGTAGTTGTCCGTTGTTCGTTGTCAGTTGTCAGTATGATGCAGAACAGCAGATCAACGGCAATTGATGAAGCTGCACTGAAGGATATCATTCAATGGGAGGTGCGCAGTTGGTCGCGTGCTTTGCCATTCTGGGAAAAGCATCTTCCCACACGCCGCCCGATCAAAGCACTGGGCATCGGTGAACGCGAAGGCGGGCTCAGCCTGTGGTTCGCACTGAAAGGGATCGATGTGATCTGTTCCGATCTGCATTCGCTTCCATCCACGACAAGGGAATTGCATCAGCGCTACAAGCCGATCGGTTCGATCTCTTATTTAACGGCGGATGCCACCGATCTGCCTTTTGCGGATGCATCGTTCGATCTCGTTTTCTTCAAAAGCGTGATCGGTGCTTTGGGTTCAAAAGAGAAGCAGAGGAGGGCGATCGAAGAGATCCACCGTGTATTGAGGCCGGGCGGCAAGCTCTTGTTCGCGGAGAACCTTCAAGGAACAAAGCTGCACTCCTGGCTACGCAGGAAATTCATTCCGTGGAATACCTACTGGCGTTACCTGCACCCGATCCGCGATCG
>JAEZDL010000113.1 GCA_023418095.1 Bacteroidota bacterium | reverse complement strand
TAACAGCACCTAAACGCCAGCAGGCCCTCAACTCTTCGATCGAAATAGAAGTGGTAAACTTGAATGATCGGAGCTTCGATGCTGGTCCCGGGAAACCTGCCGACGTTTAGCTGCGAAACGTTGGCGGCAATTCTAAAGAGAGAACCTCGATGAGCTTCTGGCAGCGCCACGAAACTGCAAGTACCTCTTGGAAAAGGGTGATTCTTTGGTGGGAGTTGCGGCGGATTCCATACAATCTAGCCGTCATATTACTTGTACTTCTATTGTCGCTGATTCAAGGTCTCTTGATCAAAGGAGGGGGTGGTGGGTCTCCAGCCATTCTGATCATCATGTTTTTAGGTGCCTTGGTCATGATGAATCTCCTTTACACATCGGGTTGGATTTTGGATTTGATTGTTAGGAAGAATAACCATCCATTCATACTCCATTGGAAGTCACGATTATTCATTGTCCTCCTCGTCGTGACTTTCGCGATTGTGATCCTCGTCCACCTACTTGTAGCGATTTATGCTTTATCAGCTGGAAACGCAGCACTCCTGTAGAGTTGGAATGCACTTGAGAGCAGGATAAACTGCCGCCAACATGCGCTTGCCGCAAGCCGCCCTCGTCCCGGTACCACCTCCCGTTGAAGGGTTGTACATTTCGTCCAGGAACAAGATTACGAAAGGCGGCCTGCGGCAAGCGCAGGCCCGTTGGTGGCAAGTGTAACGGACACCCCAAACGACAATGACAGACGTTAAAATGAAATATTATTTAGGAGGATATTACTTGACAATACTTAGACCTAAAACGTATGGAGACGACAAGGGTTCTTTAATTTACACTTGTAGCGAGTGTATCAATGAGAACATAGTTGACGATTGGTCATACAGTTGGACTACTGACAACAATAGAAAAATTAGTGAAGTAAAAAATAATTATCAATTTTCAGACACTCAAATAGACAACATTAGAAATTGGATTGACAACAAACACAACGAGAATAAACTTGGTTGGATAAATGTGTTCACAGACCTTGAGACAGCTTTGGAATATAAAAACAATTTCTTTTCGCATTTAAGAAACATAAAAGTAATGGCTTTATACTTTAACGAAACCGAACGTAAGGACATTCTTGAAGAGTTTAAACCACAATCTGAAAAAAATGGAGAAATAGGACTTCGTTTGACACTTTTAAAAGCGATTGAAGAAAATGACAAAGAAAAATTTTTGGGCTATGACTACATTGGAATTGAAATAGGTGGAAATTTTCATACATTTCATTGCCACGACATTGGAAAAGAACTTTCAGACAAATATGATTTAATCTTGAACAGATTTGGTTTATTTGACAGTGACAAAAATTCCAAACACGTTCTTGACTATTTAAACGATGAAAACAATGGTTGCGAACCTGTTCCTTGGTATGTAGCAAAGACAAAACTTGTAACGAGTGAATAAAACACCTGCCACCAACATCGTATTGGCAATAGGCGGGGCGAACGGCTTCGTATCAACGGAAGTGCAAAATTCAACTTCTGTTATTCAATTGAACGGCAGTGCTAAAATCCCGCCCATCGCCAATACGCGGCCCGTTAGTGGCAACCTTAAAAAGACGCAATCCTAAGAAAGTATGGAGAATATTGAAATAAGAAAAGTAACCCTAAACGACATTGAAGAACTACAAGAAATTGGCAGACAAACTTTCTATGAAACCTTCTCAGCAGGAAACACCGAAGAAAACATGAGGAAATACTTGGATGAAGGCTTTTCCGCAGAGAAAATAACTGCCGAACTTAACGACCCAAATGCTGAATTTTATTTTGCAACGTTGGACAACAAAGTAATCGGCTACCTTAAACTAAACTTTGGACATTCGCAAACAGAATTACAGGACGACGAAGCAGTTGAAATTGAGCGAATTTATGTTTTAAAAGAGTTTCACGGCAAAAAGGTAGGACAAGTGCTTTACGAAAAGGCGATGCAAATAGCACAACAAAAAAGTGCCAACTATGTTTGGTTAGGCGTGTGGGAAGAAAACCCAAGAGCGATAGCGTTCTATAAAAAAAACGGATTTGTGGAGTTTGACAAGCATATTTTCAAATTAGGAGATGACGAGCAGACCGACATTATGATGAAACTGCAACTGAAAGGCAAGTAACTAACGACAAAAAGGCTGCCACTAACAGGGGCTTGCTGCTATGGCGGGGCAACAAACAAAACTTCGGCTATGTGCATCTATCAGCAGCAGTTCCGGCGTGCCGAATACCATTCAGCAGTAGGTCTTATCTTCCACAATAAAACAAAACCGGGCAGCGGTTCGAGGCTGGACGAGCTATGAATGCCGCCACAGCAGCAAGCCCTGTCCGTTAGATCATCCCTACCAACACCGGCCAGATCCCATCCGTTCGCGCAGGAGCTTCGATCCGCACGAGTTCATCCGTTGCAGGATGATGGAATTCAATCGAGCGCGCGTGAAGCGAAATGCTCCTGTCCTTCTCTCCCCTTCGCGCGCCGTACTTCACATCACCTTTTATCGGGTGGCTTGCGGCGGCAAGTTGCGCACGGATCTGGTGGAACGCACCACCTTCCGGGATCACTTCGATCAATGCGAACCGATCGCCTTGTGCGAGCAAACGCCCCTTCAACCTGGATGGTTGGCCTTCACTCTTTTTACTGATCCGCGCCTTCTTTGCTTTCGGATCATGCTCCAGCCAATGCTCCAGCATGCGCTCACTTCCCTCCCACTTTCCTTCCACGATCGCCCAGTAGATCTTCTTCACACGTCGTTCCTTGAACTGCTCGTTCATGATCCGCAACGTGTGTGGATCCAAAGCAAAAAGCACCACCCCGCTCACCGGCCGATCGATGCGGTGCACCAGTCCGATCGAGCTGGATCGCAACTGCTCCGAAAGCCGATCGAGCAGTGAGGGATCGCCAGTGCCATCAGGCTGCACGGGTATGCCCGAAGGTTTGTTCACGATGCTGAGATGATCGTCCTTGAAAAGGATCTCGATCGGTTCAGTACTGCTCATCGGCATTCGGGAAATCCCGCGAGCGCACATCGTTGATATAGCCGGAGACCGCACCGCTGATCACGCCATGCAGATCGGCATAGCGGCGCAGGAACCGCGGATTGAACTCCTTGTTGATGCCGAGCATGTCGTGGAGCACGAGCACTTGTCCATCCACCTCGTTGCCTGCACCGATCCCGATCACCGGGATCGAAACACTGGAGGCCACCTCGGCAGCGAGTTTCGCGGGGATCTTTTCCAGGACCAGCGAGAAACAGCCGGCCTCTTCCAGCAATTTCGCATCCTGGCGCAACCGATCGGCCTCCTGTTGCTCTTTCGCGCGCACCACGTACGTACCGAATTTGTAGATGCTCTGCGGCGTAAGGCCAAGATGCCCCATCACCGGAATGCCAGCGGTAAGGATCCGCTCGATGGAACCGATCACTTCGCGGCCACCCTCCAGCTTCACGGCATGCGCGCCGCTTTCCTTCATGATGCGGATCGCGGAGTTGAGCGCACCCTTGCTGTTGCCCTGGTAAGTCCCGAACGGCAGATCCACCACCACCAGCGCACGCTCCACACCACGCACCACGCTGCTGGCATGGTAGATCATTTGATCGAGCGTGATCGGAAGCGTGGTCTCGTGACCGGCCATCACATTGCTGGCGCTATCACCCACCAGGATCACATCGATGCCGGCGCCATCCACGAGTCGTGCGAGTGAGTAGTCGTAGGCGGTGAGCATGGCTATACGCACACCTTTCGCCTTCATTTCCTGCAGCGTGTGCGTCGTCACGCGCTTCACATCGTTGAGTCTGGTGCTCATGGATCTTGCTTCTGGGCCAAAGCTAACCCCGGACCTCACCCCGCACCGTCGCTGGAGCACTTTGGCGCAGGCGCCCAGCCCTTATTCGGTTGATCGGGGAATGATCGGAATATGCGTGAAGGATAGCAGCGGAAAGCCCGGAAGCCGCTTTTGGCGGCTGAGGACTTGCAGCGGATAGCCTGACCCCGCCTTCGATGAAGGTTTGGCCGCGCAGCGCGAACCATGCAAAAGCGGGGACACGCCCAAACCTTCTTGAAAGATCAGACCCCGGCGTACGTGACCCCTTCGATCGCGGCGATCAATTGCTCTTTGCGCGCTGGCTTCACCAGGTAATGATCGAAGCCTGCTTCCTTCGCCATTTCGCGATCGGCCAGGGTGGAATAGCCACTGAAGGCGATCAGCCGCATGTATTTCAGATCCTGGTCTTTCTTGATCGCTTCTGCGATCTGGTAGCCGTTGATCTTTGGGATGCCGATATCCAGCACCACGACCTCGGGCCTGATCTGCCGGGCAAGTTCCAACGTTTCGTAAGCATCGCTGGCACCGTGTGCCTCGTAACCGAGGATCCGTAACAATGCGCAAAGGATCGCCACCGAGTCCCGATCATCATCGGCGATCAGGACTTTCTTCGGCCCGTTCAGCTGAAAAGGTTCCATTCAATAGTGAATTAAAAAGGATCTTTTCGCCTGCAGTTGCCAGCCTGCATGCTGCCGATACGACCGCCTTCTTTCAACCAGCTCCTTAAGCACCGGTTACGACGAACGGCCGCAGTCACGAATAGCGATACAAGTATGGTGGATCTTTTCGATCCGGCAATGCGTTGCCTGCCTTTTTTCGTCGGATCAGTCCGTGCGCGCTACGATCGGCCTTTCCAGCCCGCGGATCAATATTGAACGATGAACCTTGCCCTGGTGGTCACCGATCCGTTCGAAACCCGCAACATGTAGTTGCCTGGAGCCGATCCATTCAGGTCCAGCGGGATCTCCTGCATATGAACGAGCGATCCGATCGTGCGGCTCAGCACCTCTCTTCCGATCGCATCGGTGATCACGAGCTCCATATCCCGGGCAGCTTCGCCAAGCCAGCGCACGGTGAGCGGACCGCGCGTGAGTGAAGGATGCAGCAAGACATATGGATCGGAATGATCGGAAACGCCGATGCCGGTGGTGAGCGAAACAGTGGTGACCGCTGTGTTGGTGGTGATCGGATCGGCGAAATCGAAGTAGATGTTCGCTTCGTTCAAAACTTGATCACCCAGCAACAGATCATCGTTCACGCGGGCTTTGAAGTGGAACGCGCCGATGCTTCCTTCCGGATCGGTGGTACTATCGGGCAGCATTATGTTCGGAAAGGTCCAAACGATCTCCCGGCCATTCATGCTGATGATGTTGTCGTGAGTTGCGCCTACCATCTGGAAACTTGTCATATCAAGCTCTTCTGGAAGCGTATCGCGTACAACGACGTTCACCGCAGGCGCATCGCCGGTGTTCTGGAACCGGATCGTGTATTCCAGGAATTTCTGTTCCGCGACCTCCTCGGGCAAAAGGTTCACCAGATCCACCTGTTTGTCATTGGGATCCCAGGAAGCGACGGTAGGCACTTTCAACTCATCGATATTGTTGATCCCGTTAACATCGGGCTGATCCACGTTGAGCAATACCCAGCTCAAGGTCTGGTAACCCCAATCAACAGTGGGCGGTGTATAGATCGTAACGGGGATCGTTCCATGCTGACCGACGGCCAGCGTACCAAGATCCCAGATCACCAGCGGGCCATTCACGGAAACAGGTGTGACCGTTGAACTTGCGAATTCCAATTGATCGTCGAGATGGAGTTCGATCGTTGCATCGATCGGCTCCGTGCCGATGTTCTCATATTCGACCTGCATGATCGTATTATTACCGATCCACGGCGTTACTCCCCAAAGGCTCACCCTGCCATCGAACATCCCCGGGATCGGTTGCAGGGCGAAATCCATACTGTCGATGAAGCTGTTCACCTGCGCGGCGTTGTAGGTACGTGTCTCTGGAACGATGTTGTAGTAAAGCGGCGGGTTCGTTACGGTGATAGTGTGTTCACCTGTGGTGCTGCACATCAGATAAGGATCGGTATTCGCGTATGTGAATTGTTGCTGCCCGTCGCGATCGAGGATCGCCTGATAGAGCGGCTCATCTTCATCGCGCACCTCGTTGCTGTTCAGATCACGATAGACCTTTCCTTCAACCCGCACCTCACAACTATTGATGATCCACTGGAAATTGATCGTTGAAGTAGGAAGCCATTCATTATCCCATTGGATGTAATAATGTTCACCCTGTACCACATCGAAGCTCACGCGGGATGAAAGCCAGGTAGGCACCCAGGGGCAATTGCCATCATCGTTCCAGGCAATGCATTCCACATCGGAACAATCACCTGTGAAGATGGACACACGGGTATTCATGGTCGTGATCTGCGAGCAGGAAGTCACTTCCACGGTGCCGGTGAACGGTGCAGTGTACACGTACCAAAGCGCATCATTCGTCGCCGGCGGATAGCATCCGTATTCATAACCTTCCTCATCACCCCAAAGGGTATCCACCGTATAGACAACGCCTCCGGAAACCGCAGTGGCTGTTTCGCAGGTGTAGCCCTGGGCAGAGATCCGATCGGAGATCAGTGAAACCGAAATGAGAAGGAAAATGGCTTGTGGGTAGATCTTGATCATGTGGTCTGGGGTGGATCGGGCCCTTGCGCACAATTCCTGTGCATTTTCCCAACCGTTCCTCGCGATCGTAATGGATCCGGCCTTTCTGCTCGATCTAGATCATGTCTTTCATGATCGGATCAGTGTGATCGGGTCCACGATCAGTCTTCCAGGGATACCAGCATCACCCCTATCCCCAGCGCACAAAATTCGTTTTCAGGATCTACTTTCACACATCCTCCCAAAAATGCCAGACCATGAAACGACTTTCCTCTTTGCTTCTCTCCGTGGCCACACTTTCAGCCTCTGCACAGCTTACAGTAACCGATAGCCTCACCAATGCCACGATCAGCCAGTTGCTCGAAGGATTGAACGTGAGCATTTCCAACGTACAGGTGAATTGTCCGGACAATGCGCTGGCCCATTTCACCGGCACCAGCGAACTCGCGATCAGTGAAGGGATCCTGCTCACCAGTGGAGAAGCGGCGAGCGTTGCGGGACCGGTTTCCGATATGGCGATGGGAACTTTGATGACGCCCGGTGATGCCGACCTGGAGATCAGTCTTGGCGGCGGAATGCCCACGTACGACGCGTGTGTGCTGGAATTCGATTGCATTCCATACGGCGATACACTTCTCTTCAACTTCAGCTTCGGAAGTGAGGAATATCCGGAATTCGTTGGATCGGGGTTCAACGATGTATTCGCGATCTATTTGTCCGGACCGGGTTTCCCCATGCCAACGAACGTTGCGGCGCTGCCTGATGGCACACCGGTCGCGATCAACAACGTCAATGCAGGGATCAATCCCGCATATTTCCACGACAATGAATTCCCGTCGCCGGGCCAGTACGTGAGCTACGATGGATTCACCACCAACCTCACCGCCTTCGCTGTGGTTTCGCCAGGTGATACGTACCATTTCAAGGTGGCGATCGCCGATGTGGGCGACATGATCCTTGATAGCGGTGTGTTCCTTGAAGCCTTCAGCTTCCGCAGCGTGAATCTGATCACCACCTCGATCGGGGAGAATGCAACCGATGCATTGAGGCTTTCCCAAAGTGCCGATCGGTTATCGATCGGCCTTCCAGTTGGAGCGATGGGACGCACATTGTGCATCTTCAATGCAAGCGGTTCGTTGGTGCGCACTGAACAGATCGCAAGCGATCGCATGGAGATCGGGCTCGCCTCGCTTGCCAGCGGAGTTTACACGGTGCGCGTGTCTGGTTCTACGATCGCTCCGGTGCGTTTCGTGAACGATCGATCGTACTGAGCGGAACGGAGAACGATGCAGTGGATCGAAAAGATCTGAACAGCATTCGTGCTCAACCTGCGCCGTTGTTGAGAAATCCCACGGTTCCGATCGGTGAAGGCCGGATAGATTTCGGATCCTAATCCGAGACGTATGGAGTTCTGCAGATCACTTTCGATCCCTACATCGCTACTGATCATTTCTACCGTACTGGGCCAGAGCAATGAAGATGCCTTGGTGAACGGCCAGAACGGGTGGACGACACATCCGAAGGTGACCGTGGGGGAAACGATCACCGGCTGGTCGCCGCCCGGAAAGATGGACGGGATCGGTGCGCGGCGCGTTGGCGGCAACGTGGAGATCTTCATGAACCATGAAGTGATGGGGACCGAAGGAAGCACGTACACCCTGGCCAACGGACTGCAGCTGAAAGGCGCACGGATCACCCGTTTCCTGATGGATGCGGCCAGCCGATCGGTGGTAAGTGCCGGGCTCGCCTACGATCGGATCTTTGATCGTACCGGCAACGAAGCAACGATCGCCTCGAAGATCAACGAAGGATCGAGCAGCACTGAAGGCATCGATCGGCTTTGCTCTGCTTCTCTTTACGAGGCCGGCACTTACAATCTTGAAGATGATCTTTTCGTGACCGGTGAAGAAGCGCCGAACGGCCAGGGATTCATTCTCGATGTGGATAATGGTGATCTGTATGCAGCGCCATGGCTCGGCCGAGCGAAATGGGAGAACGGCACCTTCATCCAACCGGCCGATCCCGATCATGTGATGATGCTCATCGGTGATGATACGGAAGCGGCGCCGCTGTACCTTTTCGTGGGTGAGAAGGATCACTTTGGCAACAATTCATTCCTTGATCGGAACGGGCTGGCCTTCGGAACACTGCACGTGCTCGTTTCCAGCGATGGCTTCACCAGTCCGCAACACGTGAATGGCACCGGCACAAGGTTCAACGGATCGTTCCAACCGATCGCGCATTACAATTCAGCCTTGGCCGGCACCAGTGGTTACGATGCGCTGGGCTTCGCCGACCAGAACGAACAGTATGCGCTTGGCAATGCGATCGGCATGTTCCGGTTCTCCCGTCCTGAGGATCTTGCAACCGATCCGTACGATCATACCCGGATCGTGTACGCCAGCACCGGCCGCGGACATCTTTTTCCTGCCGACGATTGGGGTACCACGTATATCATCGACATCGATCCCACGGATCTGAGCTCTCATGTGCATATCATCTACGATGGTGACGATGCCGGCAATGGTCAATTCGCGCATCCGGATCACGGACTTCGCAGTCCTGACAATGTGGATTGGGCCGATGATGGATCGATCTATATACAGGAAGATGAGGCCACCTACACCAACTCGTTCGGTGGCGTAAGTGGAATGGAAGCATCGATCTGGAAGCTTGATCCATTCAGCGGACAGCTCACACGAATAGGCATGGTGGATCGCAACGCCACGCTCCCCGATGGCCAGTACGATACCGCACCTTCCGATCTTGGCAACTGGGAGACCAGCGGCATTGTTGATGTGACCCATCTCTTCGATGTACAGGACAGGGTACTGCTGCTAGCCACCGTGCAGGCACAAAGCATCCTGGGAAGTGCGATCAATAGCGGTTCTCTTGTGAGCGGTGGGCAATTCTACATGATCGAAGGGCCGGTGCAGACCAACCTTGTGGTCTCGGTGAAAGCGTTGCTCCAGGGCGCATACGATCAAGGCACGGGATTGATGCGTGATGATCTGCGGCAACAACAGATGCTTCCCCTGCAGCAACCGTATAACATTCCGCCATATGCCTATACCGGTACGGAGCAGATCGATACGGCCCATGCCACAAAAAGCGGCGCGGATGCGATCGTGGATTGGGTACTGGTCGAACTTCGGGATGCACAGCAGCCGGGGCAGATCGTGGCACGGCGCGCAGCCCTGATCCAGCGCGATGGCGACATCGTGGATGTGGATGGTTCCACGCCCGTGCGCTTCACCAACATGGCGGCCGCACAATACCATATCGCGATCAGGCACCGCAACCACCTTGGCGTGATGACCGCCGGTGCGCTGCAACTGGGCCCGGTACCGGTCCACATCGATCTGACCTCGGCGACCATTCCCACTTATGGCGTGGATGCGCAGGCGCAGATCAACGGGAAATTCGTTCTCTGGAGCGGTGATGTGAACAACGACGGATCGATCAAGTACACCGGAATGAACAATGATCGCGATCGGATCCTGCTCGAGATCGGTGGAACGATACCCACGAATATCGTGAGCGGATACGAACCTGGGGATCTGGACTTGAACGGCAACGTGAAGTATACAGGTGGCGGTAACGATCGTGATCTCATCCTCAACGCGATCGGTGGCGTGATCCCCACCGTACAGCGCCTCGAGCAGTTGCCTTGAATGGCTGCGGAACGATCGTTCCCGATCGGAGTGTCGATCCATTTCACACGTCGGATCACAGGAGTCGATCGGATCCATCGTTGATCGAACTTCATGGTCTGTATTTCGATATCAGCAGTGCATCGATCGAAAAAGAAAGAACGTTAACGTGCCGCTGGTGCTTGCATGCCTGATGGGATCACCTGGCTCACGGGGAGCGAGCGAGCCCTGAGGATCGCTGATCCGTAAAAAGAACGATCCCGGCAAATGGCCGGGATCGTTGGAGTACTTCGGAGGCTGGATCCTACCGATCCTCATTCTGGTCGCGTCCGCCGGAATTGCCTCCGCTGGACTCACCACCCTTGCGGCCGGCTTCGGAAGCGCGTGCTGGATCGTTCCTGAAATTGCCCCCGCTCATTTGTCCGCCTTTGCTGGAGATATCGCGCTGGCGGTCCTCATCCATGGAGGCGAAACCCCGGTTGGAATTATCGCCACCCTGTGCACGACCCTGATCGCGGCGTTGTTCATCCTGATCCCCACGTTGCATTTGATCTCTTTCTTCTGCCATGATAGTTTGATCTTTTATCACCGGCAACCTGCCGGTGCTCTGCTTCCTGCAGATCATGAACCTTGTGGGATCCGTTCGGAAAGACGGTGCTGGCGTGTGGCGTGGTCATCCCCGGCGCTGTGGAGATCGCAAGATCCTCCCCGCGCAGCTGGAGCATGCCACGCCTACGATCCATCAGCTTGAGCCAAAAAGAAACCACCCATTGAGGGTGGTCTCTCATTCAACCAGGACAAGTGGATCATTCGTTGGTGCTCTGCCTGGTGCGCTCCTGGGTGGCAGGGCGAGTGGTTGAGGCTGGGCGCTCGGCACCCGCTTCCTTCGCAGGCATCTCGGCGAGCTTTTCCAAAGTCTTATCGGTGGCCATCTCCTCGTTCAAACTTGTCTCGATCTGCTTCATGATCTCATCCTTCCGCTCCATCTTTCTGGCGGTCTGCATCAGGTTCATATAACCGCTCATCTCCAGATGTTCAACCTTGCGCGAGCCTGCCACGATCACCTGATCGAGCAGGGGGCTCTCCTTGAAAGCCGCGATCATCCGGTCGTTGTCCTTCATCGTTCCATCATAGGCGGCGCAAGGCGTAGGCCTCCCTTCCTTGCCCATCACTCCATAGATCTTCCTGATCCGATCGGCCTGTGCCATCGTCTCCTCACGATGCTTGCGCAGGGCTTCCTTCAGTTCACTGCGCTGGGCCAATTGCTGCAATTCATCGAGCTTGCGCGCCATGTTCTCCTCCACATAGAGCATTTCCGAAAGCTGCATTTCGAACATACGCTCCACATCGGCGGGTGGATCTTTCATAGCCGTGTCCGGCGCGTTCGAGGTGGTCCAGCTGATGAGGCCGATCGCAATGATGAGTGTGAATGTGGTAAGCCAGGAGTTGCTTTTGGATGGGACTGACATGGTGTGTGTTTTAGTGCCTGATCGAATTCAGATCGCAGGCCGATCCAACGCCGATCAATGGAGTTCCATTCTGCCTTCGCCCTTGTGCAGCTTCTTGTAGGAACGCATGATCGTGTTCACGATATCCACGGCCGAGGTTGAGACCGAATACCCGAATTCCTTTCGCGCGAGCGCGGCCAGCTCGTTCCGCTTTGCGATGAGCGTATGGTGCTGGCTTCGAAGCAGTTCCAATAATTCCTCGATCAGGGATGAATGTGCCTGGAGGAACGCGCGTTTCAATTGGGGATCGCGCGCGAAGTTCAATTTGTTCATATTGGAATGTTCTTGCTTCACGTGTGGCCTGCGCGAATGGCCTTTCAGGCATTGACTACGGGGATCTGTAACCGGAATGTCACACCGATCGTGGTGGACCCAGGTCCGCTTCACAGTGGATCGATCGAACCTGCAGCTTCAAGCGATCATGGATCAATTCACCTGTACGCAGATCGGTAATGGATGAACCGCACGGCCGTTCATGTGGCATGAGGCCATAGTCCAGCACACACCAATCGATGATCTTCAGATACCGCGGATCGCTCATGTCCACCACGCCGGCGAGCAGGTAATCATTGTGGAACTTCAAGTAGCGCAACATCTGCCTGGCCGCGACCTGCCAAACTTCATCCGGATGCGCGAACAGATCCTGCAGCCGATGGAAATGATCAGGTTTTTCACAATGTGTTCCCGCCACAGGAAGAAGAAATGCGGGGAACGCGAGCTGCCTTCCCTGTAGATCGATGAACACCTTTGCAGGCCTGCGAGCGATCGGTGGGGCCACAGGCCGCGGGATCTGCCTGGAAGGTGTGACCGGAAGGCGGCCCGAAAACCTGCGGGTGGCAAGAGGATGTTTCCGCCGTTCGCGGGAGATCTTTTTCAATACGATGACCATCAGGGAATGCGATCACAATGGATCGGTCAAGCCTTGATGAGCAAGATCGATTCCATGCATGGTGCCTTTGAACAGCGCTCCGGAAAAACGGACCGGACATTATAGGGGACCAATGATCGCAAGGGTTCGCGCCGGTCCGATCGGACCCGATGATCCATACGATCATGACGACCATCATCTTCATGGCGCGTGCGTGGGCTTTGTTGGGGAGCGATCTTCACATTGATCGAGGCGAGGTTCTCCGGGTCTCGATCACAAGAATTGCACGAACCGCGCGCCCCGCCGGATCGATCTGCGGCGACACAAGCTCTACATTTGACCATGCACTTCGGTGGATCCGGTCGCGCAACGAGTCGAGCCTTTCATCATTTCCTGTTGGTGATCGCCGTTCAAGTGATCTGCACGGGAAGATCGTTCGCCCTGATCGTGAACATCATTCAAGGGACGACGAACGCGCCCACAGCGGCCTATGTGTATTGGGAACAGATCGCGAGCGCGATGGGGCACACGGCTATGATCCACCCTTCGACCTTTCTTGATGTTCCTGCGAACCTGGATGCGACCGATATCCTGATCCTCTCGGTGGCGACCGATGCCACCATGTACGATCCCGGGCGCATCGCCAACATCATCCAATTCCTACAGCAAGGCGGAAAGGTCTATTTGCAAAGTGAATACGATTACACTTTTGCAGGGAACCAGAGCTTTCAAACGATCCTGAACTCGCTCGGCAGTTCCTTTTCCTGGTTCACCGGTGCCCCCACACCCGATTACCTGTCACCGCTCAACACCGTGGGAGATCTGGCCACCAACCTGAACACGGTACCGCCGATCATGGGCAGCTTCTGGTATGGCTGTACGGCCAATTGTGTTGAGGATGTGGAAGGGTATCTTGAATTCAATGGCCAGTTCTACGGGTTCATGTATTGCGTGCCCAATTCCGCGGGAAGGATCCTCACCATGACCGATCAGGATGTGATGCAGACCTTCTATTATCCTGATGTGGGGCTGCTCATGGAGAACATCATCACGAATCTTTCGAATGATGCTTATGTGTGCCAGGCCAATGTGACCACGCCGGTGGATCTTGGACCGGATGCGTCGATCTGCGGCGGTGGGCAGCTCACGCTTGGCCCGATCCCCTTCGCTCCTTCCATCCAATGGTCCGATGGTTCTTCGGGAACCCAGCTCGTGATCGATTCACCCGGCACCTATTGGGTGAGCGCCGGAGAACCGGGCTGCCAGGGATCCGACACGATCGTCGTCTCCATCGCAGAAATGCCACAGGTGGATCTCGGCCCGGATCTCATCAATTGTTCTGGATCGGTAGATATCGTGCCTCTCCTGGCGGAAGGTGGGGTTCCTCTCTGGTCCACGGGCGAGATCACTTCGCAGATCACCGTAACGGAGCCGGGCGAATACACACTTGAGATCACCAACGGTTGCGGAACAGTCTCGGATGCGATCATGGTCGGTCAAGCCGGTTCGCTTTCCATCGATCTGGGTGCCGATCTGGAGATCTGCGCCGGTAATTCCATTGCTCTTGGGCCGGTGCCGGCGAACTTTTCGATCGAGTGGTCCGATGGATCAAGTGGCACTGAACTGGTCGTTGATCAAGCCGGGACCTACTGGGTGCAGGTGGATGACAATGGTTGCATCGGATCCGATACCGTTCAAGTGGATGTTGTGCAGGAACCACTGGTCCAGCTTCCAGCCGATGTTTCGACCTGTTCCTCCACCTATGAGATAGTTCCCCTTATTGCCGAAGGCGGTCCGTTCGAGTGGTCCACCGGAGGATCGCAAGCTGCGATCACTGTGGTCAGCTCCGGTACATATTCGCTGCAGATCACCAACGCATGTGGCGAGATCACGGAACAGATCGTCGTGGACCTGGAACAGATCCCCATTCCCGATCTTGGCGCCGATACACTGATCTGCAACGGCACCGGCATTCAACTACAGGCCGAAGTGCCGGGACCATTCGCATGGTCGAATGGATCCACTGCATCCGCGTTGGAGATCACCTCACCAGGCACTTATTGGGTAACTACCGGTATGGCGGATTGCCTCGCTTCCGATACGATCGAAGTGGGCCTGATAGCTGATGTTGCCGTTGATCTCGGAATTGATACGACCAGCTGCAATGGCGCTGCTGTGCAGCTCGTACCGGCTTCCATTTCAGGCGAGGAATTCCTATGGTCCACCGGAGACACCACAAGTGCGATCCTGGCAGGAACTTCAGGTACCTATGAGCTAACGGTGAGCAATGTGTGCGGAGAAGCGACCGATGCGATCGAAGTGCATATCATTCCACCGATCGTGATCGACCTTGGGCCCGATACCATCATCTGCACGGATACCTCCATCACCTTGTACAGCGGGATTTCCTCCGGCTCCCTGCAGTGGAGCGATGGCAGTACGCAGGGCTCGTTGATCGTGGATCAACCGGGAACATATTCCGTTACAGCCGATCTGGAAGGCTGTACAGGGACCGATCAGATCACGATCGGCATCACCGATCCGCCATGGTTGCAGATCGTGCCGGATACGATCGTGATCTGTGGATCGCCAGGCATCGTGATCGACGCACAGATCACGAATGGAACCTACGTGCTGTGGTCGGAAGGATCGAACGGGCCATCTCTCTTCGTGGATGCGCCAGGGACCTACATCGCGATGGGATCCACCGGCTGCGGCTTCGTGGCCGACACGATCAGGGTCTCCGCAGCGCCTGAATTCGCATATCCTGAAGACATCGCCGTGTGCAGCGGCGGCTCGGCGACCGTATCATTCGGGGAGATCGCTTCCAGTGTTCTCTGGAGCACAGGTTCCATGGAAATGACCCGCGAACTTCTCGAGGGCGAATACTTCTATGAAGCGATCGATCATTGGGGATGTGTCCGCACCGGTGATCTTGCCGTGCTCGTCCTTCCAGAGGCGGACGGTGCCAACTTCATCCCGAATTCATTCTCGCCCAACGGTGATGGCGTGAACGATGTATTCCTTGTAACAGGAGCTGAAGAAGAAGCCTACGGCCTGGAGATCTTCGATCGCTGGGGTGAAAAGATCCACCAGAGCAACGATCCGATGGAAGGTTGGGATGGATCATCCGCACCGGTCGGCACGTACATCTACCAGTTGGAATTCCGCTCGCAATGTTCCGGCAGCGGCCTTCATTCCCTGCGCGGCCATGTGAACCTGCTGCGCTGATCCGTGCTCATCGCGCCTGCCGGCCACCCGTAACTTCGGCCTGATGCCCGAAACTTCACTGATATTGAAAATGATCAAAGCAGGATCGACCTCGCTCCTATACCTCGCATCATGGGGTGTTTTCGCGCAAGTGGCCCCCCAGGAGGAAAAAGCCGTGTTGCAACAGATCTACGCGCGCTGCCCCGATGCGGACATCATCACGATCGACCGCACGCCCCATGGTTATGTGGAGATCGACCACCTCTGCAACGGCCGCATGGTGGAAGTGGGTTTCATGAACGGCGTGGAGGAATTCCGCGAGGAAGAGATCGCCCTTGATGAAGCGCCGATGGAGCGGATCGGGCAAAAGATCGCGAAGGACCATCCCGCCGGATTCCTCGATGAGGTTTCGTTGATGACCGTGAAGGATACGAGTTTCATCAAGGCGGAAGTGATAGAGAACGGCATCGAGTATCATCTCTTCTTCACCCGTGAAGGAAAAGTGTACAGACCCGCGCGCGACATGGCAGCGGAAAAGTGGCCGCTCAACGCTATCGGATCGGCCGGGATAACCGGCCCGGCGGGCCATGATCTGCTCCGGCCGGATACGATCATAGAGCTTCCGCCGATCCTGCGGGAGATCTCCGGGATCACAGTTCTGAACGCGAACACCGTACTGTGTGTACAGGATGAGCTTGGTGTGGTGTTCCACCTCGACCTTCCTGGCGGCCACATCAAAAAAGTGCAACGCTTCACCGATGTCGGCGACTTCGAGGATATCACAGCGATGAACGGAGCGATCAAGGTATTGCGAAGCGATGGGATGATCTTCACCCTGGAAAAGGACGGATCCATTTCGCAACAACTCCTGCAATTGCCCACCTTGAACGTTGAAGGCCTGCACTACTCCGCGAAGGACGAACGGCTCCTGCTGGTGAGCAAGGAGCCGCCCCTGGCCGGCGGGAACAGCAATGGGATCTATTCGATCGCAGATGGCAAGGCGACCGAGCTTTTCCCGATCGATGAGCAACGGATCATCGCGCATCTGCAACGAACGGCACCCACGCTGGTGAAGGGCAAGATCGCATTCGCGCCATCGGCACTTGCGGTGCACCCGATGACCGGCGAATTGTACGTTCTATCAGCCGCCGATCGGCTGATCGCGATCTATGATGACAAGGGTTTGCACAATGTGGTGCCACTGCCTGCCGAAACCTACTTCAAACCTGAAGGGATCGCATTCCTGCCCAACGGCGATATGCTGATCTCGACCGAAGGTGACAAGAAAGGGTTCGCCCTACCGGCGATCATCCTCACGAAATACAGGAAGTGAACCCGATCACTTCTTCCGGTACATCTTCACGATGCGGAAAACGATGTCGCTGGCGGCGGTGGAACTGGAATAACCGAATTGCTGCCGGGCAAGTTGGGCGAGTTCGTTCCTTACCGGGAACCGCTGGTGTGCATCGGCATGCTTCAGGCCAAGATACTTCTCGATCAACGCAGCATGGTCGTGAAGGAACCGATCGGTGGCCAGATGGTCTTTCTTCAACAATGCATCCTTCTTCATCACAACTTCGGTGGGAACAACGAAAGTAATAACACAAAAGTCATGTCCCAACACAAGCTGGATCTTCACGATATCCGGGACCGCAATGGTATGGATCCCTGCATGCCCGATGCCGGGGAGAAAGTTCACTACCCGGGCAGCACACTTAGGGACTTTGATGTCTTAGCTTTAATTCGATCTCAAATATCGCCATCATGAAACCTATTCGATCCCTTCTGCTGATCACATCGATCCTGGTGGATCATATCTCCAAAGCACAATTCCAGATCGTGCATGATGTGCCGGACAATGCCGGCATGATGGTGCAGCCTTTGATCTTGGATGATGGGAATATCATCACTCATAATTGGTTCAATGGTGAACATGGATTGAAGAAATATGATGCTCAAGGAGATCTTCTGTGGAACCGGGCATTCATGGGGTCGAACCAGACCGGGTGGGATGGGAATGAATTGACCACTCTCGTGGAAGGAACAACAGCGATCGGGTTCTCCACAGTGCGATATAACGACCAAATAACCACCTAAAATGATACTCTTCTGGATCAGGTGGAAGTGGATCAGATGTTCCAGGTCATCAACTTCAATGATACCGTAGTATCAGCTTATGAAATAAAGAAATCATATACCACAACATTGTCCAACTCTTCACCCTTGCCGGAAGGTATCGATGCGGTACGGGCACCGGACAATGGACTGCTTGTCATGATAACGCATGATCTTGTTCCTTCAGAATCCATTGAACTTTTGAAACTATCTCCCAACGGTAACATCGAATGGTGCCGATCGCTGGGAAACGGGGATTGGGCTTCTCCCGGATCCTATCAACCCACTGGAGCATTCGACATTTCTGCAAAGGGAAGGGTCTCCGTCGCATCGGACGGCAGCATTTATTACATCGAAGGTTCCAGATTCCTAAATGGTCATTTACGCCTTGCAAAGCTCGATCCCGATGGGGAGTTGCTTTGGATGAACCGCTATGTGTACGGTGGCAATACGAATTCTGTGCAATTCCATGATCTGGTCGTCGATGTCGCGGGATCAGTGCATGCCGCAGGATCCATTCAGACATCGGTCGGCAATTTTCATTTCCTACTGCGCATCGCCCCTGACGGTGACCTTGAACGTGCCGATCTGTATCGCACGCCTTTGATACTTCCTCCTTTTCTACAATTCGCTCAATTGGATATTGACAGTGAAGGACGCAGGTTCCATCGGGTGAATACGCATGTACCGTTCACGGAAGAACCTTCGCATGGGATCTTGATCGCCGATACCCTGGGCTCTCCAGCCCAATTCTTTCGCCGCGATGATCAGATCGTGTTGCCGAACAATGTCTTCATCCCATTCGGTGGAATGGATGTTCTTGGTGATCGCGTCGCATTGAGCGGAGCGCTGAATCATGAACATGTGGACCTGGCTTTTACGACCCGCTATGAAGCACTGTTGTCCTTCGATACAGAGAACGTTTTTTCCTGCTTCATGAACGATACCATGCTCGCGCACATCCCGGTGCCTCTGGAGATCGTCAGCACGGAGAGTATCACTAATGCCGTATCACTGGACGTTTCAGCTTACTACAGTGTTCAACCGGATACGATCACGCTCACCTCGTTCGATCCTGAACCATTGGATACACTTTGCTCATTCGGCTATAACCTGCTCGGTGTGGAGATCGGAATGAACGAAGGTTCGCCTGGCACCAGCATTCCGCTGATAAGGCAAACTCTTGTTGCACGTGATCGGCCCATCGCACTCAATGAGATCGGTGCTTCGTTCATCGAGGTATGGAATACGAATGGCGTGTTGATCCTGGATCGCAACATTCATGGAGATCTTTCATCCATAGCTACCACCGGTTGGAATTCCGGTATGTACATGATACGGGCGTTGAATGGGCATGGCACTCCGATCAGGATCGAGCGCATAATGTTGGAATGATCGATCTTACCGGCAACTTTACCGGCATGTCCCAACACAAGCTGGATCTTCACGATATCTTCAACAAGGGCGATCAGATCGATCGTGCGCTGGATGAAGCGATGCGTTTTTGCGTGGATCGGCGGATCGGCATGCTGGAGATCATTCCCGGCAAAGGCAGCGGACAATTGAAGAAGAAAGTGCTCCGGTATCTGCAGCAGCCTGCGGTAAGGAAGCTCTATCACCGGATCGACAAGGACCGCGACAATTTCGGCAGGCTGTTCGTGCGTTTCAAACATTGAAATGGAGGGCCGATCTTCATAAATTCGCCGCCCCTGAATTACATGATCATGTCAATCATCAAGAACCTTGTACTTATCGCGTGCTGTGCGATCGCCCTCACCACCCAAGCCCAGATCGACATTCAAGGAGCCATCGAAAGAAAGGCTCGCGAACGCGCCGAACGTAAAGTGGATCAAACTATCGACAAAGGCTTCGATAAGACCGAGGAAGGCCTTGATGAAGGCACCCGGGAGGCCACGAAGAAGAAAGGGAACAAGGGCGCTGAGGTGAATACAACTGAAGGTTCAGGGACGAGTGAAGAAGGAAGCAGCACAGCTTCCAAGGAAACGCCAAAGACCCCGCTTCGTTCCTACAGCAAATTCGATTTCGTGCCCGGTGACAAAGTGATCTACATGGAGGACTTCGCGGATGATGCGATCGGTGATTACCCGGCAGGCTGGAACACCGAATCGAGCGGCGAGATCGTTACGGTGGAAGCCGCTCCGGGCCGTTGGTACAAATTCACCGGTCATGGGTATGCGTATCCGGAAGGTATCGAGACATTGCCGGAGAATTTCACCGTTGAATTCAATGTTACGGGGCTGGAGGAGAACGCGTCCTGCTCTTCACTCGGGATCCTCTTCCGCAACAATGAAGGGAATCTGTTCAGCATAAGTTATTCGGGCCTCGTGCGCATGGGGATCATGCCGCGTGGCGCGGGTACCGAAGGTGCGCCATACGCCGATATCTACACGCACAACACCGACGGTGAAACCGTGATCAACAACTCCAAGTGGCTCGATCAGCCGGCCACGGAAGCGCGGCCCCCGATCTCCCGTGTTTCGATCAACCGGCAGAAGAACCGCCTGCGCATGTACCTCAACGAAACGAAAGTGTGGGATCTTCCCAGGGCGTTCACCGATGGCATCGCCTACCGCCTCGTGTTCGAAGAAGGTGGCTGTACCGATAATCCGATCCACATCAGCGATCTGCGGATCGCAGAAGGTGCGCCGGACACACGTAACAAGCTTGTCACCGAAGGGAAATTCACCACACGCGGCATCCAGTTCGACAGCGGCAGCGACCGGTTGAGGCCCGAGAGCTACGGTGTGTTGAAGGAGATCGCCGGTGCCCTTACCGATAATGCCGGTATGCGCGTGAAGATCATCGGCCATACCGATAGCGATGGGGAGAACGCTGCGAACCTTGAACTGAGCAAACGTCGCGCCCAAGCGGTGAAGAAGGCGCTGAGCGAGGAATTCAACATCGCCGGCGATCGGATGGATACCGATGGTAAAGGCGAGGAAGACCCTGCCGGACCGAATGATTCCGCCGAAGGCAAGGCGAACAACCGACGGGTTGAATTCCTGAAGCTCTAAGCTTCCCGTTGATCGGCAGAGGGCGGTTCAACGGTGGATCCGGGATCGCGCTCTAGCTTAGCCCGGGCGTGGTGATCCCGATCGGCATTCGTACATTGATCTTGAAGCGGCCATTGCTGGCGCTTACGCTCATCGGCCTTGTACCCAGGCTGATCGCCGCGTTCTTCAGCGGCGGATATTTCGCGCATGATGATCATTTCCTGGTGATCGAAGCAGCGGGGAGCTGGGTGGATGGATCGGACTACAACTACTGGCTTCCGTGGAACCAGCCGCAGGGAGCCACGCCAAGCGGACATAGTTTCTTCTACGTAGGCATCCACTTCCTTCTCTTTTGGGCGTTGAAATGGATCGGGATCACCGATCCGAAAGCGATGATGGTGGTGATCCGCCTGCTGCACGCGATCTGGAGCCTGATCGTGATCCGCTGCGGATACCTGATCGCACTGCGGCTTTCCGATCGCGAGATCGCTTGGCGCACCGGGCTCTTCCTCGCCCTGTTCTATTTCATGCCGTTCCTCAGCGTGCGAAATCTGGTGGAGGTGGCCTGTATCCCTTTCTTGATGCTGGCAGCATGGGAGCTTGTGCGCTCCGATCGGCCGGATCTGCGGGCCGCATTGATCGCCGGCATCTGGATCGGCCTTGCGATCAACATCCGGTTCCAAACGATCTTCTTCGCAGCTGGACCAGGTCTCGCATTGTTGTTCAAACGTGAATGGAGATCTGCGATCTTTTACGGGTTTGGGGTTATTGTGCCATTGGTCGTGATCCAGGGCGGGCTGGATCTATTCCTGTGGAAGCGGCCGTTCGCCGAGATCACCGAATACATCCGCTACAATCTGGAAAATACCGAGACGTACGGAACTCTTCCGTGGTACAACTACCTGCTCTTGCTTGCCGGCATTTTCATTCCGCCGTTCAGCATTTTGCTTCTCTTCGGATACTTCCGCAGAACAACTCCCTTGGTGCTCTGGCTGCCGCTTCTGCTCTTTCTCGCGATCCACAGCTACTTCCCCAACAAACAGGAACGCTTCCTGCTGCCGATGATCCCTTTGTTCTTCGTGATCGCCTATTCAAGTTGGGAACAGTTCAGGCTTCGATCGCCATGGTGGCTTCAACGCCACGGGATGTGGCGCGGCATCATGATCTTCACCTGGGTGCTCAATTCGATCGTACTCCTGGTACTTTGCTTCAGTTACAGCAAGCGCAGCCGTGTCGAGGCCTTGTATTCATTGCGGAACGAAGATGTTCGCGGCTTGATCATCGAGGATTCCGTGGAAGGCGATGCGCCGATGCCACCGCTCTTCTATATGCAGCAATGGAACGTTGAAGTGATCCCGATCACCAGCAGCGATCACCGGCTGGATACGCTGATCGCGAAACTTCCGCCGGAACGCATCCCCGATCACGTGCTGTTCTTCGGCGAAGAACAACTTCAAGAGCGATCGGATCGCATGGCTGCGGTCCTTGGCGATCTGCAGAACATCGATCGGGCCGAACCGGGCTTGGTGGACAAAGTGGTGCACTGGTTGAATCCTGTGAATCGGAACGAAACGATCATCATCGCACGTGTGGAGAGGTCCGCCTCACCATAGATTTGCACGCTTCAGACCAACCCCATGATCGATCTCGCTGATCTCGATTTCGCCGTCCTTTTCACCGCCGAAGGATTGATAGCGCTGGCCACGCTCACCGCGCTGGAGATCGTTCTGGGGATCGATAACATCATCTTCATTTCGATCATCAGCAATACACTGAAGATCGAGAAGGAACGAAAGCTCGCACGGCAGCTGGGCCTGGCGCTGGCCATGATCACCCGCGTACTGCTCCTGCTTTCACTGAGCTGGGTGATGACCCTCGATGCGGAATTGTTCACGTTGTTCGGGAGAGGTTTCAGCGGAAAGGACCTTGTGCTGGTGCTCGGTGGATTGTTCCTGCTCTATAAGGCCACGGTGGAGATCCATGCGAAAGTGCAGGGCCGCGATGAGGATGATACCACCGGCAACCGAGTGCGCACAATGGGTGGTGTGATCGCACAGATCGTATTGATCGACATCGTGTTCTCGCTCGATTCGGTGATCACCGCCGTGGGGATGAGCAACGAGATCGTGATCATGATACTCGCCGTGATGATCGCCGTGGGCGTGATGATGTTCTCTGCAACGGCCATCAGCAACTTCGTTGAAGCACGCCCGACCGTGAAAATGCTCGCGTTGGCTTTCCTTGTAATGATCGGTGTGGCACTGCTCATGGAAGGCATGGACGAGCACGTGAACAAGAACTACATCTATTTCGCGATGGGCTTCTCAGTTCTGGTGGAGATGCTCAATCTGCGGATGATGCGCAACCGCATCCTGAAAGGAACGGGTGGTGTCGAACCAGGTGAGGCCACTGGTCCACATCACAAGCACTCAAGGTAGGCTCGCCGAGCGGATGTTGGTGGGCACCGTTCCGCCGATGTTCACCAGGATCGAATCGCGATCGTTGTTGGAACCGGTGTAGCGCACAACTCCATCAAGATTGAGATCTTCGCGATGATAACCGTTCACGGTGTTGGTCGGGATCGATCCACCGATCTTCAGCAGGATCACATCCCGATCGTTGTTCTGGCCTACATAACGAAGCATGCTGTTGCCGTTCACATCACCCGCGTACATCAGCTTCTTTCCCGCAACGGTCTTGGTGGCCTCGCTTCCGCCGTATAAGGGAATGACACTGCCCAGATCGAGCAGATCCGCGCTGCTCGTGAGCAATGGCGCTGTGGAGGTCATTATGCCCAGATGGTTGCGGTGCCGCACTGCGATGTAATACTGATCGGAAGGCATATTGAATGCCACATCGGAAGTGCCGTTCACGTCCACGATGTCGCCATCGCGTTGAATGAGCGCGCTGCGCGTAGCCAGAACCTGCGAAGAATTGTTCTTGTTGCGCAGTTCCAGTACCACCCAATCCACGATCGCATCATTGCTGGAGACTGAAAGCACAGAACTCGTCGTGGTCTCACCTCCACCACCGCCCACGTGCGTATAACCAAGAGCGGAATACGGTTCGTTCAATGGCACCAGACCGTTCGCACGCAGGGTCGCGTTCATCAAGCCGTTCGCTGCATTGAAGGGCCCTTCCAGGAAAGCACGCACACGCACCTTGATCGTTGCCGCGCTGTTCGGATCGTAGCCGTTCAACTGCGTTACGGAATTCGATGGATCGAGCCAATCGCGCAGCCTGCTCGTGGAAGAACTCCCATCCCAGCTGAAACTGAACTTGGAACAATCAGTGTGCACCGTGGTGGCATTGGTACAGTTCTGCGATCCATCGAACATATGGCCCACCATGCGCTTGTTCTGGTCGAACATCGGTGCTCCGCTCGAGACAGGCTCAACGATCCCCTGATCCCAGAAATTCCGCCACAGCTGGAAACCATCCGGGTGGGCGATCGAAGTGACCGGATCGTCGTTGAAAGTGATCTTCTTCACATCGAACAACGGATGATGGATCACCGTTCCGCTCTGTGGCGTATTCCCGCTGCGATCCCAGCCTGCGTAGTACACGTTGTAATTCGCAGGAGGCGTGTTGTACAACTCGAGCAGTACGAAATCCTTCAGGTACGAATTCGCCCGCACCGTTCCGCCGGTGAGGGTTTGCGTGGTGGGCCCGCTGTTGCCTACACATCCTGCAGCTTCATAGTTGAAATAGAACACCCACTGATCTTCGGTGGGTTGATAGCAGTGGTTGGCTACATGGAAGAACGGGCGGCCCGGCGTCGCCGTATTGTTGAGCAGCACGCCCGTACAGCCATCACCAGTGGGACGGAGGAATAAGGCCACGGCGCGCTTCTGATCCTGCCAGGCACTTGCCTCCGGACACGCCACATTGATGTGGCACGGTGCACTCTGATAGCCCGGATCGATGTCGCGCGCCTGGCGCAAACCGAAGATATCGCGATAGCAATGCGTGATGCTCTGCACTTTCAACGTACCGTCGGGCGCGCCAGCGGGCAGCCTGTACTCGATCACGACCCGATCCCCCGGGATCACCGCTGTGGCCATGGTGCCGATCGGGCTCCGGTTCCAATGATCGAAGCCGCCTATGAACATGGTGCGATCCGCATCGAACAGATACACCATCCCACCTTCCGGCAGATCCCACTCACTGAATTGAACGCTGATCATCAGTGCGCCTTCGCTGCCGATCATCAGTCGGCATACGCGACCACCATCCTCCAGATCGCTCCAGAGCCCAAGCGCCGGGATATCGATCGGCAGGTCGCGTTGCACGCCATAGCTGAACGATCCGGAGGTGACCTCGCCGAGATCAGGGGGAGTGGAGATCGCGTGTAGTTGGATCAGCGGAATACCCTCGCGTGCAATTTCCTCACCCCATGCCACCGGCTGGCCGCCTTTGGAGAGTTGAGCATTGGCTGAAAGACTCGAAAAAATAACGCCGAAGATCACTAAACATCTCATTGTACATGTGTTGAAAAAACTTCGAAATATAATTCCCTAACGACCAATTCCAACTTTCGCCCGACGAATGCCGATCACTTGCCGACGATCACGAATTCCGTCCTGCGGTTCTGTGCGCGGCCTTCTTCACTGGAATTATCCGCCACGGGCACGGTCGGCCCGAACCCTTTTGAGCTCAACCGCGCCGACGCGATGCCATGCTCCTGCAAATACCGGCGCACATTTTCCGCCCGGTTCTCGCTCAGCACCATATTGTCCCCGCTACCGCCCACATTGTCCGTATGGCCATCGATCCTGATCTTCACGGAAGGATTCTCTTTCAGGAAATCGATCAGTTCATCGAGTATGAATTTCGAGGCATCGGTGATCTCCGCGGAATTCGTTCCATACTTGATATCGTTCACCTTGTAATTCTTCCCCACTTCGATCTTCTGCACCATCATGTCCACTTCGGCCACACCCCCGCGCGCGGTATCCTGCGATCCGAAACTGCGTGAATCGAAAACGTGGTCCTGCTTCTTCACCGTTAGCACCACATCTCCCGCCTGCTTCAGGTTCACCACCGTCGCGTAACGCCCATCATCCTTGTCCACATCGATCAGTTCCACTTTGCGCGTGTCCATGTACTTGATCTCGATCTGCGCATCGCGGACCACTTCACCTTTCTCATCACGCACTTCACCTTTCACAACGAGGACATCCTCGGGCCGCGCTTCCTGCGGCATTGCGAAACTGTAGATATCCAGCCCACCGGCGCCTTTGAACCTGTTGCTTGCGAAGTACGCAGTACGCCCATCGGTGCTCACGATCATGCCATGTTCATCCTGATCGGTGCTGATCGGATGGCCGATGTTCTTTGGCTGGCTCCAGCTTCCATCATCTCCCAACCGGCTGTAGAAGATGTCGTATCCGCCGGCACCGCGATGCCCTTTTTCCTGTTCCTCACTGGAAGGTCGCGCGGCGAAGTAGAGCGTGCGGCTGTCCGTGTGCATGAACGGCGCCTTTTCATCTCCGTCGGTATTGATCACCGGCACCGGCACCGCTTTGGACCACTCGCCTTTCGGTCCACGGGTGCTTTGGTAGATGTCCATTCCCTTCGTGTTCGCTCGCTGAACGGCGAAGTACAACGTGTTGCCATCGGCGCTCAGGCTGGGCTGGCTTTCCCAACCATCGGGTGTGTTGATGTTCGGACCCAGGTCCTGGAGACCGCCCCATTCCCACGAAGGCCCGCCCTTGTCCAGGTCGTACTTCGTTTCGAAATGGCTTCGGAAGATGTCGCAATTGCGATAGCCACGTGCATCGGCCTTGCCGCAGATCGTAACATACATCTCTTTGTTGTTGAGGCTGATGGAAACGCCCCCGTAACTATCACCCACATTGAATGGTTCTGGAAGCACGCGGCCCCCATCGTACTTGTTCAGATCGGTGCGCCTGGCTTCGATCAATTGTTCGATCTCCGTGGAAAGGATGTCGCCTTTCGCCTTCGACTTGCTTACGCGGGTGAAGAAGAGCAACTCATTGTCCGGTGAAAGCATCGGCAGGTATTCCTCCGCCGGCGTGCTCACGTTCTGGATCAATTTCGGATCGAAGGCGACATCATTCTTGAAGAAATCCATGTAGAACGAAAGTTCCGGCATCAATTCCTCCACATCCGACAGCTTCTTCTCGTGGTCCTTTGAAAGTTTCGATGGATCATCGATCGGAAATTTCTGGAAGTCCGTAAAGTACTTCGCAGCTTCAGCGAATTTGTCGCCGACATAATACATCAGCCCCAGATGGTAAGGAACATCGGCATGGTACTGCGGACAGATCGAATTGAGCTGATCGAAATACCTGATCGCCGGATCGAAGTCACGGCCGGTCTGCTTCGCGATCGAATAAGCAGAGTTCCCCAAACGGAAAAGACATTCCGCGCATTGCGGATCCATTTCGATCGTTTCCTTCAACGCGCGGTGCCGTTCACCGGGATCCTTCGCCTTCGCGGCTTCATCCAAAAGCTTCACGATCTTCTTGTCGGCCGGTGCCGCGCACGGATCGGGATCCTCATCCTGCGCCTGTGCGGAGAGAACGCAAAGAAAGATCGGAACTGCCAGTAACAGCCGACGGAAAAGGGTGATCATCCAGTTATAACGCGACATTGCCAGATCCCGTACCGATCGTACAAGAACCGCCCCAACCGCTGCGATCGGGGCGGGCGGTGCCGCAAAGTTACTTCAGCTTCGTTTCGGTGGCCTCGGCCTTCTGCACCAGGCTGTCGCCCTGTTTGCGCGCCGTGTCAACAATGCCATCCGCGCGTTTGTCCGCTTCAGCCACCGCCTGTTCCTCCCGTTTCCGGGCTTCTTCCTTGGCTTTGTCGGCAGCGATCTTGGCGGCCGCTTTCGCCAACGGATTGGTCACTTTCGCGAGCTGATCATCGGCGGCCTTTTCGGCTTGTTCACGCAATCGCTTCGCTTCCTCACGTGCATCGGCCTTCAATTTATCCGCCTGTTTCTGGGCTTCCGCGATCAACCGATCGCGTTCGGCCTTCGCCTTTGCGATCGCTTCCTCCCGCGCATTGTCGATCTGCTGGTTGATCTGTTCCTTCACTTCCTCCTTCACCGTTTCCTTCACGCTGGATCCACCGCCAGCGAACACCGGCTTGATCACCGGATCGGTGATCGTTCCGGTGATCTTCACAGTTACGTCCAGTTCCTTCGGCACCTGCAGGTTCGCGCCGATCGCCTGGTTCGCCTGGCCAAGCAATCCCGCTACGGCCTGTTGCGCGCCTGATCCGAAAACGTCGCTCGGGATCTTCGCGGTCATGTCGTAATCGATCGCCTGATCGGCGAAGGCTGTGCTTCCGCCCACTTTCGCGTTCACCCGATCGAGCTTCACATCGAACGGTTCGGTGATCATCTTGCCATCCTGCAGGATGTAAGTGAAGAGTAGATCCTGGATGTTGGTGTTCTGGATCTCTTTGATCTTCAACGCCTGCGCAAGGTTCACAAGCGGCTGGAAACCTTCCACCTTCACGTTCTTCGTGCGCAGCGTGCCGCGACCGGCGATCGTGTTCATCAATACTTCCATGTGCTGATCGAGCTGCGCGCTCATCGCCAGATCGGTGCTGAATTTCCCGAATGCGGTCTTCGCGATCGGCGCCATCTTCTGGATCATTTCCATGGAAGCAACGGCCTGCTGGATGTCCACTTCCTTCACATCGTAGTTGAAGTCGATCTTCGGCGCCGCCTTCTCTTTCGTGTCGTACGCGCCGGCCATTTTCACCGCTCCATCGAAGATGTTGAAGAACACATCCTTCAATTCCACGCGTTGATCGCGGACACCGAGCCCGCCTTTCACATTGGTGAGCTTCAGGTTCTCGTAGATCACTTCACCCACCGCAGCGGTCATGTTGAAGTTGATGTTGCCCGGCACTTCGATCAGTTCCATTTTCGAAGTATCGGCGGATGTTTCCGCGGAAGCTTCTCCTTCCTCAGGCGCGTCGGGTCCCATCAGTTCGTTCAGATCGAACCGATCGGCCACCACATCGAAAGTACCCGCGAGCGTGCTGTCCTTCAACCACCACTGCAGGTAATTATCGATCTTGCCTTTCGCCTGGATCTTGCTGCTGCCGACCGTTCCATCGTAGCTGGTGAGCGAAAGGAATTGCGGACTGAAATCGAAGTAAAGGCTGTTGATCCCGATCGGCGGAAGTGAATCCGTCTTGTACGCCATGTCAAGCAGGATCAATTTTCCTTCCGCGAGGAATTGATCGTACTGACCTTTCTCCACTGAGCTCATCCGGCCTTTCATGCGCACATCGGCGGTGAGGTTGCCTTTCAGATCGTCGCCTTCCATGGGCACAACGGTCTTCACGGTCGCCAGATCCATGTTCGCGCGCAATTCCGCATCAACGTTCGGATCGCTCATCGGCGTGGTCAAATGCATCCGTGCCTCGATCGGATTGCCCGCCATCGTCATCGCGAAGCGCGGCATGTCGATCACCATCTTGTCCATGTCCGTTCCGCCAGGCGAATTGATCTTCAGGTCCACGAAGATGTTCTCCACGCTATTGGGCAGATCCGGATATTTGAAGCGGCCATTGTCCACGTTCACCACCAGCCCGAATGCGGGCATGTTCGTTTCATTGTAAAGCCCTTTCACGAATCCGTTGAAGGCCGCCTTTCCGCTCATGTCAACGCCCTCCAGATCGGTGGCGAATTCCGCAGGGACAAGTGAGAGGATCGTGGCCAGATCGCTGCGCTTCGTGTCCCATTTGATGTCCATGGTGATGTCATCGGTCGGCATCGCCAGCCAGCCATCAAAACCAAGCACGAGTTTGTTGATCGCGGCTTCGTTGTCGCGGAACGTGAACTTCATGTTCGGCAGGGCCATGTCCAGATCGGCCTTGATGTCGGCCTTCGCTTTTTTCAAGTACTGTGTTCCATCGTAGAAAACGTCCACGGCTTCCGCTGTAGTGGTGGTGTTGAGCACGAAAAGATCCTGGGTGAAATCGCCGTTGCCCTTGTGATCCAGACCGCGCAGATCGAGCTTCATCGGCAGCGATAGATCATCATAGATCACGTGCCCATTGGTGATCCAATATTCGCGCAGGCCCACATGGAACGTGCTGGTATCCTCGGGCGCGGCCACTTCGGTGGAATCGGTTTCGATCGCGATGTCGTAGTTGGAAGTTCCGTCCTCAAGCACTTTCACATGGATCACCGGTTCCTCAAGCCCCACGCGCTTTATATCGATCTTGTCGCCGAAAAGGCTCTTGATGTCGAGCGTGAGCGCGAGCTTCCCGATGTTGGCCAGCTCGATCCCTTCGAACGGCGCCTTGTTGGTGATCACCAGATCCTCCACCGTCACATGCAGGTTCGGGAAGCTGCGGATGATCCCGATGTCCCAATCGCCCCACTCCACCACGGCGTTCACGTTCTTGTTCACCTCGGCCTTCACGCGCGCCTCGATCTTGTCCTTGAACAGGATCGGCAGCAGCACCGCCGCGATCAGCAGCAGCACCACAAGTCCTACGATCCCCAGCAGTATGCGTTTGGTCCACTTTCCCATGTTGTTGCGGTTGGATCTTTACGATCGGCTATCGATCGGATCGGTGAAAGGATCGGTCGTTGACAAAGATCATGCTCCTTTTTTCCGATCGGTACAAAGGTGCGGATCAAGCGGCCTTTCCTTCAGGATCAGGCGGATGAAATTGTTCAACGGAATGTGTTGGAGAGAAGAAAATGCCTTGGGCGTGCCGGCTCGAAGACTCGCCGTCGCGCTATCCGTTCCAAGGCTTCGGCCCCGCCGCATGGCGGGCGGCCTGCAGGCTTTCCACTTCTATCGCTCACGCACATCCCGTCCATCCCTTGTGCCCGGGTGCCCGCTGCCCTGGTTTCACTTCTCTCCGTCCGGAGAAATTTGCATGCCGGCCTTCTGTTCGCTTCCCGCTTCGATAATCGTGGGATCGATCACTTCGATCGCCGTGGCCTTGAAAAGACGCTCCTTCCAGAGATCGCGGCCCAGCGTGCCCTGTGCCCGCACCAGATCGCCCTGTTTCACACCATGATCGGCCGGCAATGCGCTCGAATCTATCGAGATCCTGTTCTCGCCTTCATCCAGCACGATCCGCGTTCCGGTAACCGCCGAGACCTTTCCATGCACCACGGATGCAGGAACGTACGAAGCCTTCAACACACCGAGCTGTGCGTTCTCCGATACCACTGAATGTTCGGCCCCGTCAACGCCTTCGGTGGCCACGGCGCGAGCCTTTATGATGTGTTTCCCGAAAAAGTCCTTGTCAGCCTTGCCATAAACGACCACTTTCTGGCCGCGTGCAAAATCGTGTTCGCGCAACGCTTCACCGGTAAGCCCAACGATCACCGTACTGTCGCCATGGTCCAGGAAAAAACTGTTCGGGCCCACCATACCCACCGTTCCGTGTATGCCTACCCAAACGCCTTTCTCCATTTCGGCCGGATCGATGCTCGGTACGCTGTCCCGGAAGATCATCGAAGAATTGTTCGCGGTATCCGGCAGTTGGTTCGTCGTGTCGGTCGACTGCAGCGTATCCACCTGTGCGAACAGGGAGACGCCAGAGAATAAGGTGAAGATGAAAAGGTGCAGGCTGCGGTTCATGCTCATGGATTTGGATGGTCGTTACTCAATCAATATGCCAACAAGTTCCCAAATGTAGGATCGGCCCTGATCGGATCGAACTTTGCCCGCATGAAAGGCATCGATCTCGCACGAAGGTTGAAGAAATTGAGAAGAACGGTGGTGATGCTGCGATCGGAACTGCAGCAGGGCATGATGGATGAGGCACTGCTCGCCGACATCGATCTGCAACTGGAGCAGGGCCTGGCGATGGAACCACGGAGCGCGGAGCTGCGCGATCATGTGGACAGGCTTCGTGAGAGCACGCTCAATAGCGGATCGGAGATGTTCGCAGATACGATCCGCGCAGCAGACAAACTGAACGACGCGATCGAAGGCATCCTTGACCGGATCGCCTGAAGTGAAGGGTAACTTCATGCCATGCCTGTGATCATCGGCGCCTCGGGCTGGCAATACCGCGATTGGCGCGATGCGTTCTACCCGCGCGGTGTGGCGCAGAAGAACTGGCTCGAGTTCTATGCGGATCGATTCCGATCGGTGGAGATCAACAATTCATTCTACATGCTGCCGAAGGAAGAGACCTTCGCTTCATGGCGCGATCGATCGCCGGAGGATCTCATTTTCGTGGTGAAGGCGAGCCGTTTCATCACGCACATCAAAAGGCTAAAGGATACGCAGGAACCGGTGCGCCGTTTCATGGAACATGCCCGCCATCTCGGATCGAAGTTGGGTCCGATCCTGCTGCAACTTCCACCGAACTTGCAGAAGGATGCAGACAACCTCGAGAAGACGATCGGCCATTTTGGAAATGTTCAGCTTACGCTGGAATTCCGTCATGAAAGCTGGTACGATGAGGAGATATTCGATCTGCTGAAGCGCCATCACATTCCCTTGACGCTCGCCGATCGCAATGAATCACCGATCCAGCCTTGGTGGAAAACTGCGAAATGGGGCTACATCCGCTTCCATCACGGCATGCGAAAACCATGGCCCTGCTATACACGTGATGGTTTGAGGATGTGGGTTGATCGGATCGGCGAGTTTTGGGGAAAGCGGGGTACTGTGTACGTGTTCTTCAACAACGATCCGAAATGTTGTGCGCTGGATGATGCCATCACGTTCGCGGAGGAATGCGACAAGGCCGGATTGAAGCCGACGCGCGTACCACAACGACACGAGGTGTCGATTGAAGGATGGATGGGACCGGGAAGAAGACCGGGATAGGTTTGGTCACTATTCGATCCGGATCAATGCACCGGAACCATTGATCGAGCTTTCGATCGCCGGATCCCCGCGGTAGTACACATCCCCGGCATCATTGATCTGCACGTTCAGTTGATCGCTGGCCCAGCAATGGAAGTCGCCCACGCCACTGTTGTTGATGTTCACGATCGCTGCGCGCAGATCCCCCGCATCGATCGTTCCCATGATCCCACTGTAATAATTCGCGTTCGCCTGTACCTGCCCGCGCAGCACCACGTCACCGGCGCCTGTATGCAGACCTACCTCGATCGAATTCACGTTCACCGTGAGATCCACAGTACCCATGGCTAGCCATTGATCGATCCGCAGAATATCCTGCCTTACCGTATCCATCGCCGAAACATCGCCGGTACCGCGAAGAACAAGTGAATGCACCGCGCCGATCGGCACCTTCACCATTATCCGTGGCTTGAAGCTTCGCACCCAATTGCAGCGATTATCGTTCGCGATATAAAGGACACTATCACGCACTTCGGTGATCACCTGATCCAGAAGATTCCTTCCCGCTTGGACAATGATCGTCGTAGCGGGTACATGATCGAGCACCACATCGATCCGATCGCTGACATCCACGGTGTGGAAGCCTGCCAGAACACGCTCCTCCGATCGTTGAGGCCCGGTGCTCGTGATGCAATCATCCCATTGTTCCTTTTTGCAGCCTGCAAAAAGCAAGATCGATGCGAGTGCTATGATCGCCTTCAATGCCATCGGTATCCAACACCCCATTCCCAATGATCGGCCACTGCATAATGGCTCTTCAAGGCCACATGCCACATCAGCTTTTTTCCGGATCGGTAACGCATGCCGAGACGGTGGAAAAGCGGTGATTCATCGGGATAAGGTGAATAAGCATAAGCTCCCATCTGCAGGAGGAGTTCACCCCTTCCGAAGCCGAGCGCCCAGCCGCCATGGATGCCGATCTGCGTGTAGTCGATCCGGTCCTTCCCCCGCAACTCTTCATGGATCGTTTGCAGGCTTCCCTTGTTGAACAGATCGATCCCGGCGGAAAAGGACGACTTCGGTGTAACGTGCCATTGCACCTGGCCGACCACGCGGAAC